>JAIXVB010000192.1 GCA_027483245.1 Verrucomicrobiaceae bacterium
CATCCGACCGAGATCGCCTTCGACATCGCCAGTGCTGAGCGTGCTCTTCAGGCCGTGGATTACCATCCTGCTTTCGGTTTCAATTATGACCCGAGTCACTTCGGTTACCAGGGCGTGGACTACGTGAAGTTCATCTACAAGTTCAGCGACCGCATCTATCATGTGCACATGAAGGACGTGGCTTGGGGACTGGGCGTGGACGCAGGTGTCTTCGGCGGTCATGTCGATTTCCACAAACCCAGCCGTTACTGGGACTTCAAGTCCGTCGGTCGTGGCAACATCAACTTCGAGAAGATCATCCGGGCCCTCAACGACATCAACTACGGTGGCCCGCTGAGCGTCGAATGGGAAGACGGTGCCATGGATCGTGAGTTCGGTGCCACGGAATCCGCAGCCTTCGTCAAGAAACTCGATTTCCCGCCGTCGAAGATCATCTTCGACGCGCAGTTCGCTGAGAACAGCAAGTAAACCCCGTCGTTTTCAAAAATCCGCATCACATCCGTGGTGCGGGTTTTTTGTTTGAATCGGACTCGCACGGCCTCCCAACGAGTCATCTTTCCGCGTTCCAAACTCGTCCCAGAAAGAGAATTGGCCTGAAGAACGCTTTGGTCTTAGCATCCGCCCGCAACAAAGCATCTCGAACATCATGTCCATTCCTCTCTCCTCCACCACGCCTGCTGAGTCCAGCCTTTGGAAAGGCCACACCTCTCAGTGGGTCCACTTCTGGTATTATTTCTTTTGCCTGCTCCTCGCGGGCGCAGCGATCGGGGGCATTCCCTTCACCCTTGGCATGTCGGCCATCGGACTCGTCGTGCCTCTATTCATGTGGATCATCCGCTGGTGGATGACCAAGACCACCTCGTATGAGCTGACCAGCCAACGCCTGAAAATCGGCAGTGGCATCCTGAATCGCAAGCTGGATGAACTGGAGCTCTTCCGCGTGAAGGATTACGCCATGGATCAGCCTCTGTTCCTGCGCATGCTCGGCCTGGGCAATCTGACCCTCGTAACCTCCGATGCCAGCACGCCCACCGTGTCCATCAAAGCCATCCCTCAGGTGGAATCGGTGCGTGAACTTCTGCGCCAAGCCGTGCAGAGCGAACGTGATCGCAAGCGTGTCCGTGAGCTGGATGTGGACGGCGGTGACGCGCTCGTGAACTGATCCCTCGGGCATTAAAAATCAAAGGCTCAGCCTCTTCTCGGGCTGAGCCTTTTTTGTTAGACCGCGTCAGGTCCTCAGATGCCCCAGCCGGGGCGATACTCGCGAGTCCACAGCTTTTCGCCTTCAGGATTGTCGATCATTTTGCCAGTTTTTGGATCGCAACGCACCACGGTGTTGGTGCGGTAGGCGATGTTGCCCAGGTGACAGAGCATGGTGCTTTTTTGACCTTCGATGATCGGGCTGTTCAGAGCTTCCTTGTCGCGAATGGCATTCAGGAAATTGCCCACATGCGCAGGGTCTCCGCCGCCAGCACCTTTGCCTTTGCTGATCTCTTTGCCTTTGGGGTCATAGATCGTCCAGGCATCGCGATTGATCGCCATCGTGCCGTTGTCCCCATAAAAGATGACCTCACCGAGGGGCTTTTCGGCAGCGCGTGGGTGGCAGGAGCTCTGCACCCATTCAAAGCCCGTGGCGCCAAAGTCATACACCGCCGTGCCCGTGTCTGGCGTCTCCTGACTGTCCTCATAAAAGTAGCGCCCGCCATTGTAAGTCACCTTCACGGGATAGTCTGCCTTCAGGCCCCAGCGCAGGATGTCCATGGTGTGAATGCCATTGTTGCCCAGCTCGCCATTGCCCCAATGCCAGAGCCAATGCCAATCGTAGTGCGCATACTTTTTCAGATCATGTTTCGGGTCATTGGGCACCGGGCCCTGCCACAGATCCCAATCCATATCGGCGGGCGCTGGATTGGCGATCTCGGTCAGCGGCTTGCGTGAGTTGTAATAAAACCCGCGTCCAAAACGCACCGGGCCGACAGCCCCGCCATGCAGGGCCTCGATCGCGCCCTTCATCCAGGTGCGGCGTTGATTGCCCATCTGCACCACTTTGCCAGACTTCAGCGTCGCGGCGACCAGCGCCTCAGCCTCACCAGGGTTTTGGCTGCCCGGTTTTTCCACATACACATGTTTGCCTGCCTGCAGCGCGAGGATGGCCATCGGGGTGTGCCAAAAGTTCGGCGTGGCGATAAACACAGCATCCACCGATTTGTCTTCCAGGATTTTACGAAAGTCCTTCACACCCTGGCAGGACACGGCCTGTTTATCCGCCACGACTTTCAGTCCTTTGTCCAGCCGATTGGAGTCCAGCTCACACAGGTAGGCGATCTCCACGTCTGGCAGCGCCAGCAGCGCCTGCACGTGCCCCATGCCACGCCCCAGCGCGACCACCGCCACTTTGAGTTTGTTGGCTGCCTTGTCCGCCGCGCGCAGGCGGGTGAGGCTGGAAAACGCTGCCGTGAGGCCGAGCGCGGATGTTTGAGAGAGGAGAGTGCGTCGATTCATGGTGAACCCAAGTATCGCCTTCAGTGGGGGGCGTCTTGCGGCCTGATTGGCACCGGCTCCGATACTTTTCGCACCTGCCGGGCTTCAGCTCTCCGTCCATCCCAGTCGCCGCAGGATCTCCGCCTCAATCTCATCCGGGGTCTGTTCCAAAGGCACCGCCATCAGATCGGGCGTCTCTTCCAAGATCGCAAATTGGCTGTCGAGCAGGCTCACCGGCATGTAGTGACCTTTGCGCAGCGCCATCCGTGCGTGGATCACCTCACGCGTGCCTTTGAGGTGAACAAAGGCGATCTCCTCAGGCTGCCGATCTCCCGCGCGCAACTTGTCTCGATACACGGCCTTCAGCGCCGAGCAGGCCAGCACATACACCGGCGTCTGCCCGCGCAGTTCCTCGATCCGTGCCCGCAGCGTCGCATACCAGGGCCAGCGATCTTCATCCGTCAGTGGTGTCCCTGCGCGCATCTTGTCCTTGTTGGCTTCGGAGTGGAAATCATCCGCATCTTCAAACACACCGCCCAAGCGCTGCGCCAGCCGACTGCCGATCAGAGATTTCCCACAGCCGCTCACGCCCATGATGATGAGGGTGTGAGGCAGGGAAGGGGTGCGATC
>JAIXVB010000703.1 GCA_027483245.1 Verrucomicrobiaceae bacterium
ATCGCCTCATAGGCAGTGAAGGCATTGCGCACTTCTTGAATCTCTTTCTGGGCACCCAGCACACGCTTCCCCGCGATCACCGCCGTCACCTGTTCCAGCGTCAGTGAGTTGTTCTCAATCGCCAGGGACGCCTGAATCGTCCGCAGTCGATTTCCGCGTCGCAGCGCCGGAAGCACTGGCGCACCCGCCTTCCCCGCGATCCTACCCAGCGCCTCACCTATCTCCGCTACGAGCGTGAGGACGCGCGGGGACAGGGTGTAAGGCGGCTCATAGGGCGTGCTCATGTTCGCAGCAACTGTAGCGCCTTCCCCACCCTTTCATCAATCGCCACTTCCACAGCGGTCTAAGCCGACACAGCGCTGTGTTATAGTGCGCTGAAAGTTAGAGAGACACAGTCCAGGTTTGGTCGGGGATACCTCCAATTAGAATCGATGTGTTCAAAATAACATAATAAGGAGATCGTGGATAATTTCGACCCATCATAATGCCGACTAAAAGTTTGCATACGTGTGTAAAAAGCATAATGTTATTTAGAACTATATATCAAACTACTTGATCTTTTGGCCTGAATGCTTTCAGAAATAGAGATCCATTATGTGCGAGTCAAAAAGTCACCCGTCCCGAGCAGATTCGATGTCAGCAAAATTCAAGCGATTACTTAGCATGTTCCTGTTGCTAACGATGATTGCTGAGCCTTCGGCGCTGCTAGGGCAAGCGCAAAGCCCTCCCGAGTTACAGGCAGTGAGTTGGAATTTGGGCCAAAATGTGGAGTCAAACCACACTCCTGGAGGGATCGTCAAAAGTTTGGGTGGCAGTACTTCTTGGAATGCTGGTGCTACAAGTAGCCAAAAAATCCTGCGGGACGGAAGGTTGGTTTTTAAAGTCGCCGCTGCTAGCCATCTCTCAGTCGGATTGACGCTCATCAGCCTGAATGACGCCAATACCGAGATCGATCATGCGATCGTCTGCCTTCCTGCGGGAACAGCACAGGTATACGAAAATGGCGTTGCTGTGGCTGGGACGGGTGTTCTTGGGGCCTACACCGCCGACACGGAATTCAGCATCGCTCGGGTAGGATCACAGATCCAGTATTTCAAGGATGGTGTGCGAAAACACACTTCTGTCGTGCCTTGTGCAGGACTCCTTTTGGCAGACACTTCTTTTTACAAACAAACCAGCAAAGTCACCTCCTGTTACATTGGCACCGGAGATTTGGATGGCGATGGTATGCCGGATCACTGGGAGAAAGAGCAGCTGCCTCCAGATCATGGCTGGCTTGATGTCTTACGTTTCCAAGCGAGCGGCACGCCTGATGGCAATGAAGATGGTGATCCCCTGAGCAATCTCCAAGAGTTTCAGGAGGGGAGCAATCCTTTGAATTCCCTCAGCTACCAGGAGCCTGTTGTGTGGGGAAATTTCACGAACACAGCGATTTTGCCAGATTCCGAAGGAGGTTTGCAAAAGACCAGCACGGCGGTCGGCTACACGGCCGATGCAACCAGCTCAAAAACCATTTTAGAGGATGGTAAAATCGTCTTTCGTGTTGCCGCTCCTGCGATCCTTGCTGTGGGTTTGACGCACCAGGATAATTCAGTCAATGACACTGACCTTGAATGGGCTTTTGTGCTGGCAGCGGATGGCACCTTCGATGTTCAGAGGATCCCTGATTCGGTGACGGATTTAAACATCACCACTTCGTTGGGAGGTTACACCCAAGATACTGTTTTCACCCTTCAGCGTGTGGCCGGAAAAATTCAGTTTCTCAAGGATGGCGTGCTCGTGCATACCTCCACCAAGTTGAGCACAGGTCCTCTTTTCGTGGACTGCTCGTTGAGTTCAGCCTCGGCCAAGATTGCCATGGCGAAGATTTACACCGGTGACTTGGATGAGGATCAAATGCCTGATTCCTGGGAACTCTCTTACCTCCCGAAAGATGCGGACATGGCCATTCTTGACGGGTTCTCGCGAGAGGATAATCCTGACAATGATAGCCTAAACCATCTTCAAGAATACCACGACGATTCCCATCCATTACAGGCTCATCTCGAAGGTTCCAATTCGACTTGGGTTCCCTCGGCGAATGTGAGTTTGATTCCTGGTTCCACAGGCGGTGTTCGGAAAACAGGCGGGACCAATGGATTCAACGCCGACGCTGTTTGGTCACAGCCACTTTTTAACACAGGCAAAATCGCCTTTAGTGTGCAACCCACCGCCACTCTCGCCGTGGGTCTGACCCTCACTAATTCGACTCGAGCGAACACGGATCTGGAACATTACCTCTATTTCTTTGGGTCTGCGACCGCACCCCTCGCGAAGGTTTACGAGGGCACTGTGGTGAAGGCAGACTTGGGAGCTTACGATGCCAACACACGCTTTGCAATTCGACGAGTTGGGGCATCCATCGAATACCTGAAGAACGGGATTGTTCACTACACGTCTCAACTTACCCATGCGAGCCCTCTTTGGGTCGATGCCTCCTTTAGCAGTCTCAACAGCGAGATCACTCAGGCCCGGCTCTACACAGGAGATGTGGACAATGATTTGATGGCGGACGATTGGGAAATAGAACACTGGCAACGTATCCATGGTCCACAGCTGCCTTCCTTTTCTCAGCTGAAAGACGAATTCTTGGCCTTAGGGGATGAGGATGAAGATGATTTCACCAATCTGGAAGAGTTTTTGGCGAATACAGACCCTTTGCAGCAGGTTATCAAACCTCATCCCGTTTCGTGGGATTTCTTCACGGCGACAGTTCCCGTGCCGGGAAGTCGAGGCGGTCTGAAAAAGACCGGAACGGTGGGATACAATGCGGATGCACGCAGCGTGGAGTCGATGGTTGGAGATGGTCAGTTGACTTTCAGTGTGGCTGCACCTGGCATTCTCGCTGTCGGTTTGACGTATCAGGACACTAGCAATTTGGATACTGATCTTGAGTTCGCTTTTGTTTTCAGTGCGACCGATGTGAAGATTCAGCGTCCTGAAGTGGCGGCCGACCTTGCCGCGGGCACTTACACGGCGAACACGGTCTTTGGCATCCGGCGCACAGGCACCACCATCGCCTTTCTCAAAGACGGCTCAGTCATTCATACTTCCACCACCTCAAGTGCTGGTCCGTTGTTTGTGGATTGTTCGCTTTCGACCGTCAATCAACAGATTGCCAGTGCCTGTTTGAATGACCCTGACACGGATGAGGATGGTCTGCCTGATGCTTGGGAGTTGGGCTTTCTTCCCCTCAATGCCACCTTTGCTCAGCTCGACGAGTTGGCCTTTGATAACCAGCTCACGGACAATGATGGGGTCAGTCTCATGGAGGAATATCTTCATGGCACTTCCCCACTTTTGACTGATAGCGACGCAGATGGCATGACGGATCTCTGGGAAATCACGCATGGTTTAGCCGCCACAGATGCTGAAAATGCCACCATGGATTTGGATGATGACGGGCTTTCTAACCATGCTGAGTTCCTGGCAGGCACTCAACCTCGGCAATGGGACAGTGATAGCGATGGCATCTCCGATGGTTATGAGGTGCAGCATCATCTCGACCCCCTTTTTCCTGACGATGCACTGGCTGACAAGGATGGAGACCAGATTCCGAATCTCTGGGAATATCACCGCAACACCTCAGCCTGTGATCCTGCCAGCATGCCCCCTTGGGATGCGATCGTGGTTGAA
>JAIXVB010000512.1 GCA_027483245.1 Verrucomicrobiaceae bacterium
AGTTCTCTGGCGCCTGCGCCCGCGAAACCAAGGCCCTCTCAATGGCGTTTTCCAAAGGGCTTGTGGAAAGTCGCCGCTGCCTTTGTTCTAGGGCTCGGCGTGGCTGGGGGTTCCTGGTTCACGCTTCATCGCAGTACTTCGATCGCTGTTCTTCAGGAAGTCGAGGGCGCTCGTTGGGAAAGCAGCACACTTCCGACTGAGCCGGGTTCACCGTTGCCTGCGGGTTACCTTCGTTTGGCAGAGGGACTAGCGCGGTTGCGCTTTCAGGATGGGGCTGAAGTCACACTCGAAGGACCCGCAGAGTTGGAGATCATTCATCGTCAACTGTGTCGTCTGCATCGCGGGTCTCTCGTTGCTCACGTGCCTGATTCTGCGAAGGGATTCACCGTGCTGACGAAGCGTGCGACATTGATTGATCACGGCACTGACTTTGGCATCAGTACGGACGATGAAGGCCGCGCCAGTGTTCATGTGATGAAAGGCGAGGTCGAGCTCCAGCATGTCACGGGTGGGCCGTCGCTGCGTCTGCTCACCCAACAAATGGCGGCGATCACTCCCGATGAATTGTTGCCCGCCACGGCTCTTGAACTTGAGCCTCGCAGCCTGCGTGACCAAGAGTCTGCCCGCCGATTCAGTCATGAAATCACCACGGTTAGTGGTCGCGGGGCAGCGGCCTATGTCACTTCACCAGGCACTGAGAAACACTTTTCAGACACGTTGCTGCTAATCAAAAATGCCCGTGTGACGACGTTTCTGCGCAAGGCCATTTTGCGCTTTGACCTCAATTCGGAAAAGCTTCCCCAGCCAATTCAAGAAGCTCGATTGACGCTTCAATTTGAGACGACGGGTTTTGGCTTTGCGGCCTTGGGTGGAGCTGCGCATTTTGGTGTCTATGCCGTCACGGATGATGATCAGGACAGTTGGTCATCGGAAAAATTGGAATGGTCGAACCTGCCGGCCTTTGATGCGGATCCGGGTCGGGTGGATCTCACCAAAGCGGTCAAAGTGGGGGGATTCACCATGCCTCGCGGCATTCTGCGCGGTTCGTTCTCCATTGAAGGACCCGAGTTAGCAGAACGACTGCGTCAGGATGGCAATCAGTTGGTCACGCTCATCATCGTTCGTGAGAATCCTCTGGATCAGGCTTCTGGAGTCGTGCATGGCTTTGCGGGGAATCATCATCCCAGTCTGCCGCCACCGACACTGCGTCTGCGCTGATCGCAGGGTGCTTCATCAATGAAGCACAGATTGTCCCAGAGCGTTCAGCTTGCTCAGTTCTTCAGCACTGAGCGCGCGCTCAAACACCGCGACACCACCAATCCAGCCTGTGAAACCGACGCTGCGTGAACTGTGGATGACGCGCCCGATGGTGAAGGGGCCTCCACTTTTCGCATCAGCAGGCGTGTAGAGATCGTGTGGATACCACCAGGGATTCAGCCGAAGCGCAACGAGATCACGCTGCGTTTCGAGCCATTGATCGCCAGCGGTTTTCGAGCGGGTGATCTGCACTTTTGTGTAACGATACTCGCACAACTCCACGCGTTCTTCAGCTGTCTCGCGGATGACTTTGACGGACACGGGTTTGTCCTCTGGCGGATTGTAATATTGATCTTTGGGGAAGGTGGGATCCTCCCCTTCTTGCAGCTCGGGCACACGGGCGTAGTGGCCCTGCATGTAGGCGTTGTAGGCAGATCCGATGAGCTTATCTTTCTTTGGGTTGTCCAACCAACGATCACCGGAGATCCCATTGAGCCAGCCTGTGAGTTCGTCTTTCTCATGGTCAAAGGTCATCGCAAAACATTGCCAGGAGGCGTCTAACAAATCATGGGGTGAATCGGCAGGAATCTTGGGCGATTGGCCGACCGAGTTGCTTTTGTGCAGCGCATATCGATTCAAGAAAGAACTCGCGCCGTTCTCAGACACATGACCGCAGGCGCTGCCTTCTTTGTTTAGGCCTGCGAAGAGCGCATACTGACGCTGCCCACGCTCCACCTTTTGAATCGCACTGGTTTCTTTCTGTTTCAGATCGGTGCCCTCATGCCAGATGCCCGCGAGTGCATGATTGCCGCTTTCACGAATGGCCCACACGACCACCGTGACAGATTTGCCTGCGCCTTTAATGTCCAAAGGCGTGTCGTGTAGGCGTTCGCGGGGCACAAAAAGAAAAGGGCGAAAGGTGAGGTCAGTTTCGGGGCGGATTTGAATGGCCTGACCAAACGGGCCACGTCCTAAAAGTGGGAAGTCCGCATAGGAAGCCTCACGACCTTCGCCCCAATAATCTTTGATATAATTGGCGGCATCGAGTGGGTAATTTGTTTTGGAGCCCGCAGGCACATGGGCGGTGAAACGATGCGCTCCCTCAGGCTCTCGTTTCACAAAGTCCCAGAAGGCCACACAGTTCGGGGTGTTCATCACGGTGGCGATCCGCTCCGCTGCCGATTCAGCAAAAAGGGGATGAGTGATAAATAGAAGGGGAATCAGTAAGCGACGCATGGTGAGAAGAATCCTTTTAGCCAAAGGATGACGGATTGGCAAAGCCTCGAATTACGATCTCACCAATACTTCGGCCAACGAGCCTCACGGGTCGTGTTGTGAAACACAAGCGCCACAAGCACAAGGATCAGTGCCCCGGTCAGGGTGGGGAATAAGGCGAAGTCCCATGCGGGTTTCATCAGGAAGACAATGACGGGATTCGAACCCGCAGGCGGATGCACCGTGCGCGTGAGCATCATCACGGCGATGGCACTGCCGACAGCAAGAGCCACGCTCCACCAATACGCACCGCAAAGATGCACAAATGCAAGACCGATCAAGGTGCTGAGCACATGCCCAGCGATCACATTCCTCGGCTGACTGAATGGCACATCAGGATAGCCAAACACGAGCACGCAGCTCGCGCCAAACGAACCGAGCACGAGCGCGACGTGCAAACTCTGCGCCAGCAAGGCAATCACTGCGATGGCGAGAAACCCGCCTGCGAAGGCGAGCCCAATGATCTTGTTTGATGGACGAGGCGGAAGGGCGGCAGAGTCGCCACGAAATTTTTTGAGGAGATTCATGGTGTTTGCTTTTTGAGTTGGGATTCGAGTTCAGCAATTCGGGCTTTGAGTGGCGCAATCGCCTCGTTTACCTCGGCAGCGGTGAAGCGTGGGGTAATGTATTTGGGACAGTTCCAGTCAAAGGCGACAATGCGAATGTGAAAAAGGCGTTCCGTGATTTTTACCAGCTCCGGCGTGGTGACTTGCTGAACAAGTTCGGGATGCTCACGAGCATCATGCACTTCGAGATGACCGAGGAGCTTGAGACGCTGACGGTGGGGATAGTCCATCATGAAAAGGCAGACACGGTCATTGCCAGCCACGTTGCCGGTGGTGAGCAGCTGGCGGTTGCCTTTGTAGTCGGCAAAGACCAGTTCGTTGGGTGAGATGACTTTCACGAATCCCGCTGGGCCGCCTCGATGCTGGACATACGGCCAGCCCGTCTCGCTGACGCTGCCGAGATAAAAACTGTCACGAGACTCGATGAACTCCGTTTCGTCCGGCCCGAGTGGATCATCGCCAGGGGCGGGGGGCAGCACCTGGGATCGTCCAAAGTAGCGCTGCTGGGCAGCCAGAATCTGTGGCGTGAAGGTAAGGTCGAGAAATTGGTGAGCCATGGCGTGGAGTGGAATGCGCCCCTGTCAGTGCGGGGCTGCCAGAGGCATGTTGATCGATTCAGAAAATCAGAATTTGCCAGCCCTCGGTCTGATAACGGCGCAGGCTCAGCAGGCCGGGTGTGCCAGGGAGGGAGTTTTCTTTTTTCTCTTCGATGCCGCAGGCCTTCAAGCCTTCACTGGCACCGAAGACTGCAGCACAAGCACAGGATGCGCCGACAACGAGATCGCGCACGGTGTTGTAGAGCCCGTTGACGGGACTCGTGAGTTTCGAAAGCTCAGCAGGCCAGCGTGTGCCGGTGCCGATGAAGCTGACTTCGACTTCATCTCCTGCTTCTTTGCCTTCAGCGGCCACGGCGAGGGCGTTAAAAACACGAGCGAGGGCTTCTTCTCCTGCTTGAGGATCACTGATGATGACGATGGCGGTTTTCATAGAGATTGAATGTTGTTCGTGAGGGCGTGATTGCCGACGCCCTCATCCTGCGCTGCGACGATAAGTTCGGGTAATGCCTCTTCGTCGTTGCGGGTATGTCGGATGTGCATACCCTGCGCGGCATGATCGAACGCATCCGGGCACTGCTCACAGTGATTGAGGAAGGCAGCGTCAACCGCGCCGCCGTGAGGTTGCGCATCACTCAGCCTGCACTCAGCCGTCAGATGCAGGCCTTGGAAAATGAGGTCGGCGGCAAGCTTCTGGAGCGTGAGACGAGTGGTGTGAAACCCACGGGTCTCGGCCATGCTCTCGTTCAGACGATGACTCCGCTGCTCACTCGCTACGACCTTGCTCTCGCGGACCTGCGTCGTCAGGCTCGTGGTGAGCGGTCCGAACTGCGTGTGGGTTATCTCGCCTCGGCTGCGCCATCCGTGCTTACGCCAGCATTGACAAGACTCCGCAAAGCTCAGCCCGATTTGAAACTCAAGCTGCATGACCTGTCACCTCGCGAGCAGATCGATGGTCTGCGTGGTGGCGAACTCGATGTCGCGCTCATTGGCCAAGAAGGCGTGGTGGCCGCGAAGGAGTTTCACAGTCTCAAACTGCGCTCCCTTGGTGTGTGCGTCGCTGTTTCCAGCAGCGATGTCGTGGCCGCAAAAAAGAGCCTTACGCTGAAGCAGCTCAAAGGCCGTGATTTCATCGGCGTGGACGAGGATCAGATGCCAGGTCGGAATCGCTGGATGACTGAACTCTGCAAAACGGCGGGTTTCAAGCCACGCATGGCCGTCATCGTCGATGGGCTCACCAATGTCCTCTCCCTGGTTGTTTCAGAGTCCGCGGTGACCTTGCTGCCAGACTATTTCCTCGAGTCATCCCATCCTGGCATATCGTTCGTGCCTGTGAGTGATGCCGAGGCTCGCTGGGACTTCATTGTACTCTGGCAAAAGGGCCACACTTCAGCCGCGACCCGCGCTTTGCTAGAGGCGCTGAAAGCTGTCGCGTAGAGGGCCTATTAACCCTGAGACCAGATCCTTTTTCTGATTATGAATCAAGAGAGTGAGTGCATCAATTCAACACGGCACAACGGCGGCGGCTTTCAATCGCTCGGCACCGGCTTGATGATACCGTTAAGGAAAGCATCGCTGACACTTTGGCAAGCAAGTTGCTGGCTCAGGTTCCGCTGTCTTGGGGGGGCGGAGAATGCGCAAAAGACGATGAAGCAAGCGCATGAAGGTGACGTGTAGAGTCATGCCGAATTCTGCGGAAGCTTCACGTGAAACCCTCAAGCGTGGACGGACCCAAAGAAGCGGAAGGACCTTAGCTATGAAATGCTGGGTTATCTCGAGCTGGGCTTTTCCTTTTGACGCTGTTCTGAAATGAAATTCGGGCCACAAACGAGTTTATTTGCCAGTGGAGCCTCTGGTTCAATGACTCGCCAGAACGGTGTGATGGAGTCAATCGGCTCTCCGCTAAGATGCTTTTCCCAGGCCGCCTCGGCGACGACACGCAGAAAGATGCCCGTGGTTACGGGACAGGTGAACTGGGCACGATGTCGGTCCGCCAACTCTCCGCGCATGGCTTTGACCGTGACCGTGTGACCTCGTGGAATGGCACGGACATACGCATCAATAATCTCGGGTGAGGCGATGAGCATGATCCCACCATCAGGCATCCCGGCGAAGGGTTTTTCGAGCCGTTTGATCTCCGGTGGTTTGCTGTTGCTTAGCTTGTCATTCCAGGTGGGCTTGGGCATAACGAGATGGATTGCATTTAGGATGATCGGATCCACGATCCATTTCAACTGACAGAAGAAAGCTCTCCGCCAAAGAAGGGGGCATCCTTCTCAAGTTCAAACTGCGGCTCCAGCGATGGAAGTGCCACGTCATCGCTGCAGCATTCTCGGAACTGCCGAGGCCGTCTTTAGATAAACAAAAAGCGGATGTTGCGAGCCAATCGAGCACTTCGCAGGCAAAGTGGCCCCGAGTTGCATAGGCTTATCCGTGCCCAAAACCTTGCCTTTGAGCGAGTTGGACAGCATTAGGAACTCGATTTCGAATTTTGTATTCGCTTTGAGATCGGTAGCGAGTTGCTGCCAGCGATCATCTAGAATAGGGACGGTTTTATGAGATTGATTCAGGCTCGTAGCCGAAGAAGGGGTAATCGTTCTCCTGCACAAATTTCGGCTCAGGAGGTGATGCTGGCTCTACGGCATTGGTGATGAACGGGATTGCAATCGTGGCTGCGACGCTGCCTCTGAAAGCATGAAGCATGGCTTCGCGGCGAGTGATTGAGGAATCGGTTTTCATAGATCAGTAAAGGGTCCTCCGTTTTGCTGGGTAAGGGCTTCACGCACTTTCACGCCATCAAACGTGCCAACTTCGGTCTTCGTTTCCATAGCAAGTGCGGCAGCCGTGCCTGCGGCCTCTCCGAGCGCTATAGCGGTGGCGGTCACGCGGCTGGAGGCGCTGGCTTCACTGCTGGCACTGTGGCAGCGACCGGCGACCAGCAGATTGCTGATTTTTTGTGGAACGAGGGTGCGATAAGAGATGTCGTAGGGCTTTGGTTGGAAGCCGGAACCGGTGAAGGGTTTATCCACGGAGACCTCTGGTGGATGGATGTCGAGAAACCAGCATCCCGTGGCGATGGCATCGTCATGGCGTGTGGTCTTCTGTAGGTCTTCGAGCGTGAGCACATTCAGCCCAACGATACGCCGCGTGTCGCGCACGCCAATGTAGGGACCGCTCATGATGTAGTAGCTGTTTTCGAAGCCGGGAACTTTCGCTCTCCACTCATTAAAAATGGTCCAGGCATCCTTGCGGCCTTGAATCTCAGCGCGGGTGAAGTCGGCGGCGTTCGTGGCATCCGCAGGGACGCGAGTGGCGTGGACATAACATTCATCTTTGGCAAAGGCGAACATCAATCCCGGACCGTAGAAGTTCGGCAGGCGGCCTGCTTGGTGGGCCTCTATCAGTGCTTTCTTGGCAGCATCCTTGGTCTCCCTCACCGGAACTACGTTGCCAATGCGGAAGTGCAGGGTCAGCGGCATGAGTGGTTTTGAGGAGATCGTCGGGCATCCCGCCCAATACGCGATGTCGCCATCGCCTGTGCAGTCCACGACTTGTTTGGCCTCTACCCGGGTAAGTCCATCTTTATTCGCGATGATCACCGCTGCCACGCGCCCTTCCTTCACCTCCACATCACAGGCCATGCTGTGATAGAGCACGCTGAGATTGTCACCGTGTTTCAGAATGAGTTCGTCGGTCAGGATCTTGAATTGCTCCACATTCGTGATCCACATGCTGCCCCAATATTTGGTGACCACCGCTGGCGGCAGGTCGTCGATGTGCTTGGCTCCTTCTTTGGCAATGCCAAGCTTTTGCAGCAGTTCCAACGCGATGCCTTTTACCACAAAGCGTCCGCTGGGTTTGTCAATCAGGCCATCGAAATACGGCAAGCCCACCGTGGTGATGATGCCGCCGGAAAAACCTGCGCGTTCGATGAGCAGTGTTTTTGTGCCATGGCGTGCAGAAGAGAGGGCAGCTGCGATGCCTGCACATCCGCCTCCACAGATGAGAACGTCGGTTTGGATGGTTTTCATGAGATAAGAACGATGATTCCTGACATGAAAAATGCGGCGACAAAATCTGTGTGAAATACGACGTGTGAGCGACTTCACTCCTGCCGCTGAAGTTCCAGGCTTAGATCATAGCCGCCATCCTCGACGACTGGCGAGGCCAGCAAGCCAAGCGAGAGCCTGGTTTCACCTGCATTGCCGATGGAGATGCTGGCTTGCTGTCCGGGAAGCGTTAGCACGGTGGGTGTGGTGAGCATATCGGCACCTCGAGTGCTCTGGAGCGAGGTTTGAAGTTCGCGGAGCCTCACGGGGCTGATGGCGCTGTAGTTCTCGAAGTTGAAGATGTCGGGAAAGAGATCCTGCGCGTTTGCCTCCGAGACAGCGGCATCGGACATTTGCACGAGCTTGGCTGCAATTTTCACATGGCCTTCCGGCGTCCTCTCAGGTGTCACAATGGCCATGCCGTTCATGCCAGGAGCGATCTCCCAATAACCCAGCACCGCAGACTCCCCACGTCTTAACCGCACTTTGCCTTTGGAGGTGATTTTCAAGGGCTTGTGAGCGGCTTGAGTCTTCTGCTGCTTGGGTGATGACGATGGCGGAATAGACGTCTTGGGCGCTGTGACGACTGCTGTCACTTTTGTTGTCGTTTTCGGCTGAAGCGCTATCCACATCAGCCAGAAAGCAATGAGACAAAGGACAAGGCAAAGGATGGCGATGGAGCGTCTCATGGACTTTGAATTGGTTTTTCAAATCCGGAGAACTCGCCTTTGCGCATCATGGCCGTTCCGGTCTGACGGTAGCCTAGCTTGGCATACAGCGCCATGGCGGCAGGATTTTGCAGAAAGCTATCAAGCCAGATGCTGCGGCTGCCTTTCGTCTGCGCAACAGCCTCGGCGTGGAGCATGAGCCGCTTGGCGTGACCGAGCCCTTGCTTTGACGGATGAATCATCAGCCGATGGACAGCAGAGGCGCGTTCGCTCTCGAAACTCCAGTTTAGATCTTGCCACATCGGATCCAGCTTTGCGTCCACGGTGATGCAGCCAATGATGTTGTCGTCTTCACACAATACATCCAAGGTCCCGGCTGTGATGTCTTCCTTGATGATTTCAAGGTTTGGATAAACTTCGTCCCATTGCTCAATACCTGCGGCTCGCATGGCCTCGACACAATCGTGCACGAGAGCTAACAAGGCATGGATGTCTTGCGGTGATCCAGCGCGGATTCTGAGGGGCACTTGATTCATTCAGGATGATGGGCAGCAAAAGGGTATTTGAAATGCGACAGATTGGCAGTTGGAAAGTAGTTATGGCTCTAACCGCATGAAGTATGTGCGATTCGACTGAAGCCGAAGCCTCTTTGATTACGCGAGAATGCCCTTTACCACTTTGCAGGGCTCCACGCCGGTCAGGCGGAAGTCCAGACCTTGGTGGCGATAGCTGAAGCGTTCATGCTGGATGCCGCAAAGGTGCAGGAGTGTGGCTTGCAGATCATGAACATGCACGGGGTTCTCGGTGGCATGATAAGCGAAGTCATCGCTGCTGCCGTAGATGCAGCCCTTCTTCACGCCACCGCCTGCGAGCCACATGGTGAAGGCTCGCGGATGATGATCGCGGCCATAGGCTTTGGGATTGTTGATGTCGCCCTGCACAAAAGGCGTGCGGCCGAACTCACCGCCCCAGATGACGAGCGTGTCATCCAGCAGGCCGCGCATTTTGAGATCCTTCACAAGTGCAGCGCTGGGTTGGTCAGTGTCCTTGCACTGGATGGGCAGTTGCGTGGGCAGATTGCCATGCTGATCCCAACCTGCGTGCATGAGCTGTACATAGCGCACACCGCGCTCGGCAAGTCGGCGGGCCATGAGGCAGTTGTAGGCGTAGCTGCCTTTGCGTTTCACATCGGGGCCGTAGAGATCGAGCACGCTTTGCGGTTCATCGCTCAAGTCCGTTAGCTCTGGAACGCTGGCCTGCATTTTGAAAGCCATTTCATACTGTGCGATGCGTGTGTTGATCTCGGGATCACCGAGGCGCTGTTGTGCGTGATGATTCATCTCGGCGAGGCCATCGAGCATCATGCGGCGCAGACCGCGATCCATGCCCTCAGGGTTGCTCAGATACAAAACAGGATCACCCGCACCACGGAACGGCACACCTTGATACTTCCCCGGCAGAAAGCCCGCTCCCCAGTAGTAGTCATAAAAAAACTGGCCGCACGATGCCTCCTGATCGCGTGAGGTCATGACGACGAACGACGGCAAATTATCGGAACTCGCTCCCAGTCCATAGCTCAGCCAGGCGCCAATGCTCGGGCGGCCTGGCAGGTTATGACCTGTCATCATGTGGGCAACGGCAGGGGCGTGATTGATCTGCTCCCCATGCATCGATCGGATAAAAGTACAGTCATCGACAATGCTCGCCGTGTGTGGCAGGAGATCGCTCACCCACATGCCACATTGGCCGCGTTCCTTGCCACCCCAGGCTGCGGGCAGACAAGGTTTGCTCTTTTGATTCGCCGTCATCGTCGTGAGCCGCAGCCCGCCCAGGATGCTCTCGGGGATGTCCTGATTGCGACGCTTCCGCAGTTCCGGTTTGTCATCAAAGAGATCTACATGCGACGGGCCGCCTGTTTGCATCATGTAGATCACTCGTTTCGCTTTTGGAGCAAAATGAGGCAGCGAAGGCAATACCGTCTCCGCTGCCAGAAGCGACTGCAAAGCCGGTGCGCCCAGCGTGAGCGCCGTGGTCCCGAGGAAACGACGACGAGTGAGATTCAGCGCGTGTTGGTGGAGTGGTTTCATCGGTTCAGAGTCTCATCCAGGTTCAGGATCGTGAGGCAAACGGTGGTCCAGGCAGCGTGCTCTGCAGGCTTGATCTTGGCGCTGGATTTGGATTCACCGGCGCGGATGAGATTGCCAGCGTCATCTTTGTGTTGAGTGTAGTGCACGAGGGCGTTTCCAAGGATGAGCTGGAGACTTTTCAAATCGTGCGTGTCCGCCTGTCGGGAAGTGGCGGCACGGTAGGCTTGCTTCAAACGTGAAGGATCATCTGGCAGTGATGTGATCAGCTTCTCAGCCCACATGCGAGCTGCCTCCACATAGGTCACATCGTTCAACGTGGTTAGGGCATGAAGCGGGGTGCTCGTGAGCTGTGGCTTGACCACGCAGACCTGTCTGGCAGTGACATCGAAGAAGTTTGCTGGTGCCACGCTGCGTCGCCAGAAGGTGTAGAGACTGCGGCGATACAAGTCCTCGCCAGTGCCCTGAAAGTAGCGGTTTTTGCCAAAGCTCATGTCCTCCCAAATGCCGGCCGGTTGATAAGGCATCACGGATGGGCCGCCGCGCTTTTCGATGAGCAGACCAGAGATGGCGAGTGCTTGATCGCGCAGGAACCGCGAGTCTATGCGATGACGTGGTCCGCGAGCGAGCAGCACGTTCTCCGGATCGTTGGCGAGCAGTTGCGGCGTGACGTTGGAGCTCTGACGATAGGTGCGTGAGGTGACGATGAGCTTGATGAGGTGCTGCACATTCCAGTCACTTTCACGAAACTCTACGGCGAGCCAATCCAGCAGTTCAGGATGTGAGGGCAGGGCACCTTGCAGCCCAAAGTCATCCGGCGTCTTCACGATGCCGCGACCGAAGAACATCTGCCAGAAGCGATTCATCGTAACGCGGCTCATCAGCGGTTGCTCGGGCGAGACAAGCCACTTCGCCAACGCGAGGCGGTCGGCCTTTGCACCTCCAGGCAACTTGGGCAAAAACGAAGGCACGGCAGACTCCACTTTATCACCCGGTGTCTCGTAATTGCCACGATTCAGGATGTGGGTGTCGCGTGGCTTGTCATCGCGCATGACCATGACATGCGGGATGGTTTGTAGCACGGCATCCTCGGCTCGGCGGGACTGGTCCAGTGTGTGCTTAAGCGCGGCCCAGCTCTCATTGCCTGGGAGTTTGAAATACACATCCAAGAGCTTGTTCGTGTTGCCATCGAAGAGATTGTCCAGCTTCGCAGTGGACACAGCGCGCCGGTCTAACTCAGCAGCGATGCGTTGTTCGATCAATGCAGGCTGCGCGCGCATCTCCTCCACCCAACGAACGAAGGCAGGATGAAACTCCGTCTTTTTTGCGGTCAAATCCGCCATCGCTTGTTCGCGAGCTTTTGTCACGATTTTCAGTTCTTCCTGTTGTGTGGCTGACGGTAGAGTGATGTAGGGCGACTCAATGGCGTAGAGTTTGTCGTAGTCGTCGCTGTAGTCCTTCTTGCCGAAGCGTTTGTCCACGCCGCCTGGCTCGCTGATTTGATTGAACATGGCGTAGAGCGA
>JAIXVB010000665.1 GCA_027483245.1 Verrucomicrobiaceae bacterium
GACTTTTTGATCTCACGAAGCAATTCATGAAAAAATGCAGCACAGTGTTTGACAAAGCTTAGCAAGTCTCTATTCTTCTCATCCGCAGACAACGCTGCACGGCCCACAAGGCAATGCACCCCTAGCTCAACGGATTAGAGCATCTGACTACGGATCAGAAGGTTAGTGGTTCGAATCCACTGGGGTGCACCAAAACTAAGGTTCTCTCGGAAGTCACCGTCTTTTTGCAGACTCGCTTGAACAAGCGACAGAGTGGCGAAACGCGACGGACTTTGGTCTTACGACTGGATTGCACTTTCTCGATGCTGATGAAGTCGGCTGGTGGCGTGATCGTGTTCAGTCGGGCAATCTTTACATCAATCGTGCGATTACAGTAGCCATTGTGCAGCGACAGCCTTTCGGCGGTTGGAAGAAATCATGAGAGGGCCCGGGCGCAAAAGCAGGGGGACCGAACTATGTGTTGAGCTTTTGTCGTCTGAGCGATCTCGAGCCTAGCCATGACAATGACTATCGCGAGGCCTGGAAGCATCACTTCTCCATCGAGCGTGATCCTTCAGCGATGAAGTGTGAGTCAAATGTCTTCCGTTATTGTCCCTGTCGTGGAGTTGTTCTGCTCCTCAAAAAGCGCAAAGAACAAGTTATCCCAAGCGCTACCCTCGCCGCCAAGATCACAGGCGTGCCACTGACACTGAGCCTGCGTGAAGAAGAGAGCGATTTGAAATTCATGGACCGACTGCCTGCTTTGGCGAAGTCAGCGGAGTTCATTCGCACGATCACTCCTTCAAGCGATGAAGTCTTGAAAACGGTGCACGATTTCGGGCTGAATTGGATCGATGCACCTTTGAACGGCGATGGACGCATCGAACTCACACGCTGGCTGTGCGAGCAAAGTGTGAGCGAGACACGCCATCGTTATGGACAGCTTCCTGAAGCGACCACGGGGGAGATGAAGCCTTGTGGGAGGCAATCCGTGATCATCCCAAAGTCAAAGAGAAGGCGACTCTTGCCATGGCCTTTTATCCAATGCTCGATGCCTCGTTCACCGAAGAGTTTTTCAAGTCATTGAGCATGCTGTAAGCCTCCTCCGATCCTCATGCCATGCCGACGGACTCGACTCCCCCAATGATGCATCGTTCCTCACTTTGTAAATCAGCATGCTCTAGAGCACGCTGATCAAACACAGAATTCTTGAAGTAGTGTCCTCGCTCACGGCTTCACTCCGCGCCGCCTTCATCCAGACGCAGTTTTTGGAAAGGGGCGCTTTCACAGACGGCGAGGATCATTTCCTGGAACTTGTAACCGCCGTCCTTGGTGCGCTGGACCACGCTTTGCACGGCAGGTTTGTCGCTGTGTTCCAAACCACGCCCGAGAGCAAAGGTGAGCATGTTTTCAGTGAGGTTGCGGACAAAGCTGTCTGACAAATCACGAGTGAGGATTTGCCGTAACTCAGTGAGGTCTTTGAACTGTTGACCACGGACGAGTTGGCCGGAGGCATCGATGGGATTGTCCTTCTCCTTGTCTCTCCAGCGGCCGATGGC
The DNA here is from genome assembly GCA_027483245.1 of Verrucomicrobiaceae bacterium. Classification (GTDB taxonomy): domain Bacteria; phylum Verrucomicrobiota; class Verrucomicrobiia; order Verrucomicrobiales; family Verrucomicrobiaceae; genus Prosthecobacter. The sequence goes on from JAIXVB010000665.1 coordinate 1,539, forward strand.
GTCGTAGTTTTCAAAGGCAAAGCCCATGGGATCGAGGAAGGCATGACAGCCAGCGCAGGCACTGTTGCTGCGATGTTCAGCGAACTGCTCACGAAGGGTCAGATTGGAGCGGCGAACCTTGCTTTCATCCAGCGGTGGCACATCTCCCGGGGCAGGAGGTGGAGGTGTGCCGAGAATGTTTTCCAGGAGATATTTGCCGCGTTTGACCGGTGAGGTGCGCGTCTGAGTGGAGGTCAGAGTCAGGATGCTGCCATGCGTGAGAATGCCGCCACGCGGGGTGCCTTGGAGGGAGACCTTTTGGAACTTGTCACCCTTCACGCCTTTGATGCCATAGTAGTTGGCGAGCTTGTCATTCACGAAGGTGTAGTCGGCATTGAGGAACTCCAAGATGCTGCGGTTATCACGCAGGATATGATCGAAGAAGGTCTGGCTTTCCTTCTTCATGTTGAAGGCGATGCCCCCTTTCCACTCAGGGAAACGGCGGGTGTCTGGGGAGACGATGTCCATGTCACGGAGTTGCAGCCACTGACCGGCAAAGTCTTCCGTGAGAGCCCAGCCACGCCAGTCGGCGATCATGCGCTTCACTTCACCGGCTAGGTTTTTCCGAAGCTCACCTTTGGACGCGAGATCCAGCAGTCGATCATCGGGCGGGGCGGACCAGAGGAAATAAGAAAGCCGACTGGCGAGTGTGTATTCGTCAATGCTGGCCAGACCGTCTTTCACTTCACCCACGGGTTTTGGAGCGCCTCGGAAGAGGAAGGAAGAAGAAACCAGCATGCCTTCCAGCGTGTAGCGCAGGGCTCCTAGAGGGGGCTCACCTTCTTGCAGAGCCAGGTTAGCAAAGTTCTGCCACTTGGTCTTTTCCTCGGACGTCATTGGGCGGCGAAACAGGCGGTTGCCCATCTTTTCGATCAGGGCAGGCAGTTGGGCGCTTTCGATGCCAGAACTCTTGCCCAGCGGGCCTTCGATCTTCACCTGATGCAGCCAGAAATTGCGATCCGCCTTGGTTTTTTCATCCCAAAAGTCGTTGAGGAACCAGACCTGCAATTCATGACCACCGGCAGGGAGATCGGCTTCGACATGGAACCCCTGCGGCGCTTGGTTTTTTGCGGTGATGGAAAACGCACCCACGGTCTTGCCCGCGATGCGCACATCGAACTTGGCGGGTTCGTCTCCGGCCTGCTGCGCGCCTGCTTTGAAGGTCAGTTTGTATTTGCCCGCCTCACGCAGCTCGATGGGGTGCTTCACGTAGCCGCTGCTGGCCAGTAGAATCGCGCCGGTGTCGATGGCGCTGTCGCCTTCACCGGAAGCGAAGGCCTCGCCACTCAGTAGCATGGCGGGCAGACCGACCGGTTTGTCGCCGATGAGCCAACGCACAAATTTGCTGCTGCGTGGTGCCAGCAGACCGTGGGGACCTTGGACCTCGATCTTATCCAGGGCCACGTTGCGATCACGCTTGTCAGGATCGGCGTTTTCAGGGTCGCTCGCGTCGTTGAGAAAGCGCACAGAGATCTTGGACTCACCGCCATTGAGCTGAACGCTCTTGGTGATCTTTTGCCAGGGGGCCTCGGCATTTTTCCAAACGGTCGTCACCTCAAAGGTGGAGACATCCTTGCCATTCACCTTCAGCGCGATCTTCGCGGGTTCACTGCCTGCCTGAGTCGCGGCGACATGCAGAGTCAGTGCGTAGGTGCCACTGGCGGGGACGGAGACTTTGCCGGTGGCCTCGGAGTTGCTGTAAAACCAGCGGATGCCCTCGGTTTCCTGCGTTTCGCCCTGGCTGTTCCACATCTTTCCTGCGCCGAGTTCGATGTCCGCGTGTTCCGGCGCCTTCACCTCCATGGCCGTGTCGGCCACGCCTCGTGCAGCGCGCAGATACTTCTCCATCAGCATCGGTGAGAGGCTGAGCACGTCGCCAATGTTATCGTAGCCATAACCTGTGTCATCCGGTGGAAACTCGCGAGCGGGGCGGGTGTCGATGAACAGCAGATCACGCACCGTGTTGTTGTATTCCGTGCGATTCAGGCGGCGGGCGGTGATGTGACCCGGATTCGGTTTGGCGGGGTCGAACCAAAACACTGAGTCATCAATCCAGGCGACGATCTCATCACGCTGTTGCAGGGTGGGTTGATCCTTCTTCGGCGGCGGCATCACATGCGTGGCCACCTGCTGGCGGACGTGATCCCAGAACTTCATGTCCCCGCGCAGGGCGCTGTAGTCCGTGTGTTTGTCAAAGGTGAAGTTGCCCTTGTCCATGCCATCGGCGTGGCAGTCAAAGCAGAATTGCTCCAGCATCGGTTTGATCTTTTGATCAAAAGCCGCCTGACCACGGGTCGCGAGGGCGTCTGCCGCAGACGAGGCTACAGGCAGCAGGCAAAGGGGGAGGATGAAACGGGCAGTCAACATGAAGGGATATCTCTATCTACGCACGAAGCGCGCGCGAGATTTCCTTCAACATGAGCCGGGAAGGCCGCTTGTCGATGGTTCTGCGGGAAAAGCCGAGGTGGCTTCCCGCAGAAATCGCAGAATTGGCGGCATCAATGCCAAAACCGAGCGGCTTCACCTCGGTCTTGGCAGGGCAGGGGAGGCAGATCAAGCCTCCAGCTTCCACGGACCGCGATACTCGCGTGTCAGCAGCTTGCTGGCCTCGGCATCGCCGATGATTTCCTCTTTGATCGGGTCCCACTGAATCGGACGGTTCACCAGGAAGGAAATCAGGGCCAGATGTCCCGGTGTGGCGCTGCGATGGGCGGTTTCCACGGGCGTCACGGTAGGCTGGCGGCTCTTCACGCAGTCCAGGAAGTTGCGATGATGCCCGGGAGTCTCGTAAAGGCGTGTTTTGATGACATCATCTCCCAGCTTCGGTGC
>JAIXVB010000133.1 GCA_027483245.1 Verrucomicrobiaceae bacterium
AAACCTGGACGCGGCATTGAAGAACCAGTCTGGACGCATCACGTGGGCTCTCTCGTGCGCCGCACTCAGGCCACCGTGTTGCCGGTCTTTTTCCCCGGCCGCAACAGCGCGTTTTTCCATGCGGCGGGACTCGTTCACCCACGTCTGCGCACGGGACTCCTGCTGCGGGAGTTTTGCAAAACCCGCGGCCAGCGAATCGAGATGCGAGTCGGCACGCCAATTCCTTTTTCCAAACTGCGCCGTCACGAGGAGGACGAGGCGCTGACGAAATACCTGCGCATTCACACCTTCATTTTGGCGAATCGCCGGAAACCTGGCACTGCCCCAGCGCCTGAGTTGCCTCCGCCGGTCACCCTCGACACCGCCCGTGCCATCAGTCATCAGCAGCGCATCGTCAGTGAGGTGACAGCCGTGCGTGACCGGGGCGGCATGTTGGTCAGTCAGGGGCAGCTTTCGGTGTATTGCGCGCATTCACACGAGATCCCCGACACGCTGCAAGAGATCGGCCGACTCCGTGAGATCACGTTCCGCGAAGTGGGCGAGGGCACCGGTCAGGAAGTGGATCTGGACAAATACGATCGCTATTATCAGCACCTGTTTCTATGGGATGAGGAGAAGCAGCAGATCGCCGGAGCCTATCGTCTGGGTCGTGCTGACATCATCCTGCGCGAATACGGGCCCAAAGGCCTCTACACCAGCACGCTGTTCAAGTTCGAGAAACCTTTCCTGGCCAATCTGGAGAGTGCGGTCGAGATGGGGCGCAGCTTCATCACCAAGGCCTATCAGAGGAATCTCTCCTCCCTGCCGATGCTGTGGAAAGGCATCGCTCACTGGATGGTGCGAAATCCTGGTTACAAAAAGCTCTTTGGTCCTGTCAGCATCAGCCAGGATTATGACAAACTCAGCCGCAAGATGATGGTCGAGTTCCTCCAGGGAAACTGCCTGCATGAGGACTTGGCGAGTTTTGTGAAACCGCGCCGCCCCTTTCGTTACCTGCGCAATCGCCGCCTGATGCGTGAATTCATCAGCGCCAATCTGCGGGATGTGGACGATTGTTCAGCCCTGATTTCCAGCGTTGAGACGGATGGCAAAGGCATCCCCATCCTGCTCAAGCATTACCTGCGCCTCAACGGCACCTTGCTCAGCTTCAATGTGGACAAGGATTTCTCATCCGTGATCGATGGGCTCATCATGGTCGATCTCACCGAGACCGATCCCAAGCTCTTGGCCAAATACATGGGCGAGGATAACTGCCGCGCCTATTTGGCCCGGCAGTTCGGTCTGACCGGCTCTTCGCTGTCGAAGTAGCGCGAAGCTCGTCCCGCTGAGTCAGATCAAAACAGGGTGTCGTAACTGCGCCCCGCCTTGCCCTGATAATACTGCATGAAAGCGCGGTTCACCGTGGCAAAGCCGCCGGGAGTTGGGTAATCCCCGCTGAAATACCAGTCACCATACTCTGGGCCGAGCGCGCGATGCAGGCCGGAGATGGTTTGGAAAATGACCTTCACTTCGCCCTTCCATTGTGTGTGCTGCGGATAGACCAGTTCACTGACTTTGGCCGAGATTTCGGAGTCTGTGAAGGGCGCGTAGATGGCCTTCACGGCGTTTTGCATCTGATCCTTCGGCTTCTCGAGCTCGCGCTGACAGGCTTCGTAGGTTTCCTTCACCACATGGCGCAGGTTGCGCTCTTCCAGAAGCTTGATCGCGGCTTGGAAGGCGATGAATTTGCCCAGCTCTGACATGTCGATGCCGTAACAGTCGGGATAGCGAATCTGTGGCGCGGTGGAGCAGACAATGATGCGCTTCGGGTTTGTCCGGGCGAGAATGCGCAGGAGGCTTTTTTTCAGCGTGGTGCCACGAACGATGGAGTCATCAATGACCACCAGGTTGTCCGAAGGTTTGACCACGCCATAGGTGATGTCATAGACGCCGGAGACGAGCTGATCACGCCCACTTTCTTGGGCGATGAAGGTGCGCATCTTGATGTCTTTCAGCGCGATCTTTTCCGAGCGTGGCCAGTTTCTCAGAACGAGGTCGTCCAGCTTTGCTTCATCAAAGGTTCCTGCCTTCACCATCTCCATGATGGCGTCCTTCACTTCCTGACGGCGCGTGAAGCGCAGACCATCGAGGAAGCCATGGTAAGCGGTCTCAGCGGTGTTGGGGATGAAGCTGGTGACCGTGTGTTCCCAGTCATTGCCGATGGCCTCGATCAACTGCGGCACCATCTGCTCGCCCAGCGCCTTGCGTTGGCGATAGATCACGGAGTCGTTGCTGCGAGAGAAATAGATCCGCTCAAAGGAGCAGGGGCGCAGGGTTTCCACGGGCGGGGCAAAGGCCTCCGTCTTCATGGCCCCTGAGGCCTTGATCACACAGACATGACCGGGGGGTAGTTCACAGACAGCCTCTTCAGCGACTTCAAAGACCGTCATCAAGGCCACACGCTCGGAGGCAAAGGCGATGACCTCATCGTCCTCATACATGTGGCAGGGGCGGATGCCGTGCGGATCACGCATGATGAAAAAATCCCCGGTGCCGATGGCCCCTGCGATGGCGTAACCCCCATCCCAGAGCTCAGCCGATTTGCGGATGACTTTGACCACGTCCAATTGCTCACCGATCCGGCGAGTGATGTCCTCAGGCGGCACATGGGCGTCACGCATTGTGTGATACATGTCCGTGTGCGCTTCATCGAGCTGAAATCCGATCTCCTCCAGCACCGTCTGGGTGTCTGTGTCGAAGACAGGATGCTGACCCCGCTTCATCATCAGGCGATTCAGCTCCGTGGTGTTCGTGAGGTTGAAATTTCCCATCACCATCAGACTGCGGGTGGGCCAGGTGCTGCGGCGGATGTAAGGGTGCAGGGAGCCTTTGCCAAACGAACCGCTCGTGCCGTAGCGCAGGTGTCCCATGTTGATCTCACCGGCCAGTTCGAACTCGCGTTTGATGGCCTCGGGATCGTCCTCGAATTTCACATACTCCATGCCCGTGTCGTCACGGGTGTCTTTTCGCTCCTGATTCACCCGGCGGGCGATGCGGGCAAACTCCTTCATTTCATCGGAAAGCATCTCGCCGATCGCCTCGGCGCTCTTGGTCGAGCGGACGCGGAACATGTAGGGGGCACCTGGAGGCATATCCAGTTTGCAGCAGCCGATGCCGATGCCATCTTGGCCGCGATTGCGCTGTTTCGCCATCAGGCCAAACAGGCGTTCGAGACCGTATAAGGCTGTGCCATACTTATCGTGATAGTAGGCCAGCGGCTTTTTCAGCCGGACCACGGCAATGCCACACTCGTGTCGGATGGAGTCGCTCATTCAGTTGGGGAGCACCCACCCTTGACAGCAAAAACGGCGAGGTCAACGCGTTAGGCGGTGCAATCCTCACGTGCATGGGAAACGCAAAAAAGGCGATGGCCCCGAGAAGGACCACCGCCCAAAGACAGGAAGAGGAGGCTGTTTACTGACGGACTTCCTTGATGTGCTTATCAGGAGCCGCGTCAAAAGTGGCCTTACTCGCAGCGTCCGCAAAGGCTACGGGGCGGGCAAAAGTTACTTTTTTCGAAGGATTGACCTTTTTCCGGCTCAGCGGGCATTGAAGACCGTTGGCAGTCAGAATGTTGGCCAGATAGCTCTTCGGATTGGCATTGAACTGCGCCATGCAGCGGTCACAGCAGACGGCTACCGTCTTGGAATACTGACTGGTGATGGCTGGGTTGGCGGGTTTCCCTGAGATGGGACACACGGTGTTCAGGGTCTCCGCCGCAGCAGCGAAGGTGCTCAGGGTGGCGAGGGCGAGGAGGGTCAACAGTGTTTTCATGGCAGCTAGTTTGGGGCGGTTTGGACGCATCCCCGGTTTATCCATTCACAGGATTTCTGGCAACCAAAAGTTCAGCCACTGAAAAAAGGTATCAAGACTTTTGCTTGTGTAGGCTTTGCCTTTCTGGTGCAATCCGCCCAGTCCAAACCCTTGATGATGAACGCCCTCCGCAGCCTCGCCGCCCTCGCCCTCTTCCCGACCCTGTGCTCGGCGGCGTTCCCCACGCTGTTTTTGAAGCCGGTCTGTCTTCAGCAAATTCATTCACCGACGAACTTCGCGCATGCGAACGACGGCAGTGGTCGTCTGTTCATCTGTGATCAGGAGGGTAAAATTTATGTTTTCAAAAGTGGCATGCTGCTGCCCACACCCTTTCTGGACATCTCCTCCACCGCGCCTGCGCCCGATGGCCGAGTGATCCCGGTGAACACGGGTTATTCAGAGCGTGGGTTGTTGGGCATGGCCTTTCACCCTGACTTTTCAAATGCAACCGCTCCTGGCTATCGCCGCTTCTATCTTTATTACAGCGCTCCCGTCGGACCGAACATGAATCCGTCCTCAGTTCAGGACAACGTAAGCGTGCTGGCCGAATACCAAGTCTCAGCCACGAATCCAGATCGGGCGGACCCTTCGACGGAGCGGGTTTTGCTGACGTTTGGTCAACCGCAAAGCAATCACAATGGCGGACAGCTCGAGTTTGGGCCTGATGGCCTGCTTTATCTAGGCACAGGCGATGGTGGCAATTCCAATGATAACTTCACGGGTCACACAGGTGGAAATGGAACTCGCCCTGCTGGGGCTCTGGGCAATTCGCTCGACCGTCGAAATCTGCTTGGCAAAATCCTCCGTCTCGATCCCCTGGGAACCAACGGACAAGGCGGTCAGTATGGCATTCCTGCCTCGAACCCGTTTGTGGGCCAATCACAGGACTTTTCCGACAACAGCCTTGATGGGCCGATTCGGGGTGAAATTTACGCTTATGGGCTGCGCAATCCCTGGCGCTTTAGCTTCGATAAACGCCCAGGTGGCACCAATCGCTTATTTTGCGGTGATGTCGGTCAGGGGCGTGTGGAGGAGGTCAATCTGATCGTCTCTGGCGGTAACTACGGCTGGCGATTCCGTGAAGGCAGCTTTGCCTTTGATACCGCCATGACGGGAGCAGGCACAGCTCCCTCAAGTTACATCGACCCCATCGCGCAGTATCAGCATCCCGGCATCAGCCCCTCGCTTGGCCTTCCCGCCCTTGGCTTGTCAGTGACCGGCGGTTACGTCTATCGGGGAGCGGCGATCCCCGCTCTCCAGGGCAAGTATCTGTTTGCTGATTATGGTGCCACCAGCGGCGCTGCCAGTGGACGATTGATGGGCTTGGAAGAGACTTCCCCTGGCAGTGGTGCCTTCACTTTGACTCAGGCTGTGCCTCTCTTGGGCGGCACGAGTTACAATCCCTTTGCCAATCGCATCCTCTGCATGGGGGAGGATGAAAGTGGGGAACTCTATTTGGGATGCAAAACCACAGCGGGTGTACAGGCCTTGGATAACAATCTGCCAGCGGGAGGCATCTTCAAAGTCGTCGCCGCCCCGAGCGTGACCACGGTCAATCTGACTCCCGTGAAGGACACCTCTCTTTATGCTGAAAACAACAACAGCAATGGGGTCGGTCCAGCCATCTTTACCGGCTTCGCGGCCCCGCAAGGGAATCCGACGGAAGGTTTCCCTCGTCGTGCGCTTTTGGCTTTCAATGTTAGCTCGCTGCCTGCTGGAGTGACTCTTACTTCTGCTCAGCTTGTGCTCACACTCACCCAAGCCGCTTCAGGGGCTCCCAGTCAGAGCTTTTCACTTTATCCTCTGACGCGTAGTTGGGTTGAGGGGGCTTCAAATGCCGGACTCCCCGGCGGCACCGGAGCCTACCCTGAGATCAATGATGCGAGCTGGAACTTCCACACGGTGACTTCGAACTCACCTTTCCCCACGGGCTTGGCTTGGACGACGCCAGGTGGGGATTTCAACAGCACTGTCTCGGCGACCGCGACGGTGGGCACGTCCAGTGGTTCGACTTCGACTTGGGCTGGTTCACGCTTGGTTTCAGACGTCTATCAATGGCGGCGCGGTAGCTTGGCCAACCATGGCTGGATCTTGATCGGCCCTGAGACCATTCAGTCTGGACGTCGCTTCAGCAGCCGTGAAGAGAACGACTCACCGAGCCAGCGCCCGCGCCTCAGCGTGAGCTACACCGCAGGCAGCCCTTTTGAAACCTGGCAGGCCACGCATTACCCGAATCTCTTGCTGGGTGCCTTTGTCGATCCCAATGCGGACACGGATGGAGATGGATTGGGTAGCCAAATCGAATACGCTTACGGTTACAGTCCGAATAGCTTCAACAGCAGCTCCAACTTCACCACGGCGACAACTGCAGGTGCTGCGGGTAGCACGGATTTTACCGTCACCTTTCGCAGAGATTCCAGCGCGACTGACCTGACCTATCATCTCCAGACCAGCAGCAACCTTTCCACCTGGACCAACATCGCGACAAGCACAGCGGGGGCGACTGCGGTCGGTGCCAATGGCGGCTCGGTCCTTTCTGACAACTTGATCTCTGGCACCGCACGCCTCGTCACCGTGCGGGAAAATCTGCCGGCGGGATCCAATGAGAAGCGCTTTGTTCGTCTCCAAGTGTTGCGCAATCCATGATCCGTTGCCTTGTTTTCTGTGCCTTGGCAGTCTCTGCGCCGGCAGCCACGACGATCACGCTGCGGCCCAGCAATAGCACGCCGAATTCAGGCGATGCCTACAACGCGAGTGCCAACCCGACGACCAACTTCGGCAATTCCGGCGCGCTGGTCGTGTCCGGCACAGGCGGGACGAATAGCCTCGGGGCGTTTGCCAGTTTGCTGAAGTTTGATCTCTCCGTCGTCACTTCAGCGCTGGATGCCACCTATGGAGCTGGAAGCTGGACCCTCGACAGCCTGCAGATCCAGCTCACCGCAGCCACGCCGAACAATCCCAGCTTCAACGACAATGCCGCAGGTCAGGTCAGCCTTCAGTGGTTGCAGACCGACTCGTGGACAGAGGCAGGCATCACCTGGAATGGACTCAGCAGCGTGGTCGCAGGGGGCAGCGAATCGGTCGGCACCCTGGCCTACAATGGTGCCAACAGCGGCTCCACCACGTATGCGCTGAAC
>JAIXVB010000251.1 GCA_027483245.1 Verrucomicrobiaceae bacterium
AATGTCTGCACCTTCCTCCCGACTGGTTTCCCTGGATGCGTTCCGTGGTTTCGTCATGCTGCTCATGGCCTCCTCAGGCCTGGGACTGGCGGAGATGGCACGGGCGCGACCTGACTCGGCAGGCTGGCAAAGTGTCGCTTATCAAGTCTCACACGTGGACTGGATCGGCTGCTCGCTGTGGGATCTGATCCAGCCTGCATTCATGTTCATGGTGGGTATCTCTGTGCCGCTCTCGATGCTGCGACGTCGTGAAGGAGGGCAGGGCTGGCTGGGCCGGTGGCTACACGTGCTGGTGCGGGCCATGGCCCTGGTGCTGCTCGGTGTGTTGCTGACGACTCGGGCGAAGGATCCGATGACCCAGTGGGTTTTTACGAACGTGCTGGCTCAGATCGGTCTCGGCTATGTTTTCCTTTGCCTGCTGGCAGCTCTTGGCTGGGAAACCTGTGTGGCAGGGATCGTGGTCATCCTCGTGGGTTACAGCTACTGGTTCCTGCAGCATCCATTGCCAGCAGCGGGTTTCGATTTCGCCAGTGTGGGCGCGAAACCCACCGATCTTTTAGAAGGATCCTTCGGTCATTGGAGCAAACATTTAAACGCCGCGGCAGACTTTGATCGCTGGTTTCTCAATCTTCTGCCCCGGGCTGAACCCTTTGTCACCAACGTCGGCGGTTACACCACCTTGAATTTCATTCCTGCCCTGGCAACGATGTTGATGGGCGCGGTGACGGGCAGTTACCTGCTGCGCAGCCCACGCACAGAGGCGCAGAAAGCGGCGACGATGCTGATGGTGGGCCTGGTGTGTCTGCTGCTCGGCACTGTTCTCGGTTACGTGGCGGTTCCTGTGGTGAAGCGGATCTGGACTCCTTCCTGGGTGCTCTTCAGCGGTGGTTGGGTGCTGATGATGCTGAGCGCATTTTATTGGCTCTTTGAGGTCGTCGGTCTCCGGCGGGCTGCTTTTCCTCTGACCGTGGTGGGCATGAATAGCCTCTTCATCTACGTGATGCACAGCCTCACCGCGGGATGGATCGCAGAACAGCTGCGCAAGCACGGCCTGGCTGAACTGTTCACCGGCCCCTGGGGACCGGTGTTGGAGAAAACCAGTGTGCTGGCAGTCCTCTGGCTGCTGTGCCTGTGGCTCTACCGTCAGCGCGCCTTTTTGCGGATTTAAAATCGACCTGGTTCAGCAATCAATGAATCGGAGAGGAATCGTAAACAATGACGCGATCAAAGAAAGGCTTGCAGCGCTCAACAAAGCGCAGGTGTTTTGGACAGTCTTTCTGGTAGAACTCGTGGTCCGTCATGTTCTTGAAATGCAGCGTCAGAGAGTAGCTGAAGCTGTGATCGGTGACAGGGCGCTCCTCAGTCGGGGCAGGTTTTCCAATGAAACCGTGTTCAAGGTAGTCAATGGTGAGCAGTGCGGAGAGTTCCGTTTCAAAGGTGGCCAACTGCTCAGTGGAAAGGTCCTTTTTCAGCCAAAAGTAAACGTTGTGGATCATGGTAGTCCTGATGATGGCCACGAGTGAACAGCGTGGCAAGACTGAAATCGACTCGGAATCGCAGGGAAACCTGGGGACAGGCTGCGCAGAGAAAATGGGCCCCGCCAAAGAAAGAAAATGACAAAACGACACGCACGGTTATATCCTGCATGCTCAACCGAAACGTAGCACGCGCCGGAGTAGCTCAGTGGTAGAGCATCGCATTCGTAATGCGAGGGTCGCGGGTTCAAATCCCGCCTTCGGCTCCATTCGTGTGGCGCAATGACTAATCCTTCTGACAAGCCCCGTGTAAGCCGCACCAAGCGGCGGGAGGAGATGTTGAGTCTGATCTCAAGGCTGACGGGATGTTTGGCCATCGTCATCACCGTTGCTGTGGTTTTTTATGTCGTGATCGAGCGCCTGGAGCGCAGTCCGCCCGTGGATCCGGCCTACACCGATGTGATTGAAACGATGCGCAGTCACCAGTGGCAAAGTTCCACTCAGCCGCCGCCTTCGCCCTTGGGGGTCGCACGGCCCAAAATGGCTCCGGGCAGCACATTCAATGGGGCCGAAACAAAGCTCTCGGACATCATGCCCTTGCCCAATCGTGGCATCGTCGATTTAGATCAAAAGCGCCCTCTGGTGGAACTGGCCGTGAGACAGTTTTTCGAGGCAGAGAACCTTGAGCAAAAGCTGGCGGTGGCGCGTGATCCCCAGCGTGTGCGCTCTTTGATGGAACATTATTATCAAAATCGCACGCCAGAAAAAGCAACGTGGCAGCGTCTCGCCTGGGTCGTTCCGGTCGATGAACCCGGTCTGCGATTGGCCTATGCCCAGGCGGAATTCAAGGGCAGTGATCCTGTCAGCATTATTGTTGAAGAGGCCGAAGACGGACAATTCCGTGTCGATTGGGAGAGTTCCGTGCGTTATTGTGAACAAACATGGCAGGAATTTCAGAGTTTGCGTCCCGGCGATCCCACCCTTTTCCGGGTGCTGGGTTCCAAACCCACCTCCGACGATCGATCCATTCCGACCGGACATTCGGTGATCGAACTGAAACACCCCACCGAGAAAGGCACTCTTCAGGCCTACTTCTCCCCCACCGATCCCCAGTTCAAATCGTTGGTCGAGCAGTTGGAGCTCGGCAACTGGAAGAATGTCCCGCTAACACTCAGGCTGTGTTATCCGGGTCCCACATCCGATACCCGCTCTGTCCGCATCACGGGCGTTGAGGGTAAAGGATGGCTAATATTGCCTAACAGGAGGAGCTGACACGTGAGCAAGAAATCATCATCCAAGACACCGGTGGCTAAAAAAGCCGCACCTGCCAAGAAACCTGTGCCCGCTAAGAAGGCATCCGCTTCGAAGCCTGTGACCAAGACTCCTGCAAAGTCCGCATCTAAGCCCGCCGCGACGAAAAAAACCACGCCCCCGGTCAAAAAAGTCGCTCCAGTGCCAGCAAAAAAAGCGCCTGCTCCCGTCAGCAAATCCAGTCCGAAAAAGGCCCCTGCGCCGGTGGCCAAAAAAGCCGTAGCTGCCCCCAAACAGCCCGTCAAACCAGCGGCTCCGATGGCGAAAAAAGCCCCTGCGCCGGCTCCCGCCAAAAAAGCAGCGGTCAAGACCCCCGCACCCAAGGCCGCTGCTCCGGCCTCCAAAGCTGCGGTGAAAGCTGCCCCAGCTCCGGCGGTCAAAGTTCCCGCACCTGTGAAGGCTCCTGCGCCTGCACCTGTGATTGCGGCACCGAAGCCTGAGCCCGTTGTGCAAGAGCACCGCATCACCGCTCTGCCGACCGCCTCAGCGGCTCCAAAGCCCTCCGCCAAGAGCGCTCTGAAAAAGCCAGTCATCACGATCCCGCTGAGTTCTGAGCCCATCGCCCCAGCCCAGCCGCCCGTCATTTCCACGGAGAAACCGACACCCACAAAATCAGGAGCGCTTTTTTACGACTCGCACATGCACACACCGCTGTGCAAACATGCCGTGGGTGAGCCTGAAGAATACGCGGCTCAAGGCATCAAATCAGGGCTCAAGGGCATCATCTTCACCTGCCATTGCCCGATGCCTGACGGCTTCTGGCCCTCTGTCCGCATGTCTGACAGCGAATTTGATACCTATGTCTCGGTGGTGCAACGCGCTGCGGATGCTTACCGTGGCAAGCTCGATGTCTGCCTCGGTCTCGAGAGTGAGTTCTTCCCGGGCTACGAGAAGTGGATCGAGAAACTTCATCAGCGCGCTGACTTCCATTACATCCTGGGTGCTGTCCACTGGCAGGCCAAGGATTATCTGGCGCGTTACGAGACGGGCACGATCGAGAACTTCCGCCGCACCTACTTTGAAATGTTGGCTCAAAGCGCTGAGACAGGGCTCTACGACTGTCTGGCGCACCCTGACTTGGTGAAGAACTATCACCCGGATTCCTGGTGCTTTGCCATCATCAAAAACACCGTTTCCTCCGTGCTGGATCGCATCGCCAAAACGGGGGTGGCCATGGAAGTGAACACTTCAGGTCTGAACAAAAGCTACTCTGAGATGAATCCTGGCAATGAGATGCTGCGCATGATGGCGGATCGGAAAATTCCGGTCGTGATCGGCAGTGATGCTCACAAGCCAGGACGTGTGGGGGAACACTTCGTGACGGCACTGAACAACCTGACCGAAGCCGGCTACGAAGAAGTGAGTTACTTTCAGCGTCGCCAGCGCATTGATCTCAAGATCAGTGACGTGTTAGCCAGTCTGAAGAAGGCCACGGATGCCAACTCGTAGAACAGCAGCTCTGCTTTTCATTTCCAACTTGAGGCCACTCACGCGCACCCGTATCGGGAGGCTATGATTCGTTTTGCCCTCTTCGGCTTCCCCATCGTCGTGCACTGGATGTTTTGGGTCAACATGGCCCTGCTCAGCGGGGCCATCGGTGCCGTGACCCCAGATGCCATGCAGGCAGTGTTGGCAAGCGTGGTGGCCGGTTTCATTTCGATTTTGATTCACGAGTTGGGGCATGCTTTCACCATGCGCTACTATGGGGATCGTCAGGTGGGCGTTTTGATTTATGGCTTTGGTGGAGTCGCTCAGGGGAGTCGCTACCTGTCGAGGGGTCAAGACATCATCGTCAGTGCCGCAGGTCCTGGGATTCAAATTGCCGCGGGGGTGGCCGCGTTTGGTCTTGCGATGGCTTTTCCAACTCAAATCCCTTTGCTGCGCATGTTAATCGGCCAGTTCATTTGGGTCAGTATCTTCTGGGCGGTGTTGAATCTCATGCCGATCATCCCTCTCGATGGCGGTCATATTTCACGAGCCATTTTTGGGCCTAGTCGGTTGCGAGGTGCTTTGATTCTCAGTTTGGTGTTCGCCGTGGGCTTGGGTTTACTTGCTCTTTCTGTGGGCAGCATCATCAGCGTGATCTTCATGGGCATGTTCGCCTTCAATAACTGGAAGGAACTCCAGGGGGAACCGCAGACGCCTTGGATGCACGGACGTTGAGCCCTCTTCTTTTCGCATGCCTCGTCCTCTTTCTCTTTCCACCTGCTGGCTCAATCATCGCCATTCAGAGGGGCGCGAGATCGCGCGCGAGGCGCGTGATTTAGGATTTGAGCGAATCGAGGTCAGTCACGGCACGCGGGTTTCTTTGCTGCCGGGCCTGCTGGCAGCCGTGGCCGCTGGCGAGATCCAAGTCAGCAGCGTCCACAATTTTTGTCCTTCCCCCGTGGAGATTCTCATGGATGCGCCCGATGCCTATGAGTTCACCTCCGCCAAGGAATGGGAGCGTGAACGCGCGGTGTCGCTGACACGAAAGAGTTTGGAAATGACGGCTCGATTGGGCGCGGATCGCTTGGTGCTGCACCTGGGCAGCGTCGCCATGCGCTCGATCACAGCTGAGCTAGAAAAGATGACTCTGGCAGGGCAGCTCTATTCACGGGCCTATTCGGAGCGAAAACTGCAGTTGGTGACGCTGCGCGAAAAAGCCAGTTCGGCAGCGCTGGATCGGGTCAAAAGGGCGCTGGATGAACTTCTGCCGGAGGCTGAAAAGCACGGAGTGAAACTGGGCATCGAGACCCGTAGTCATTATGAGCAAATTCCGAATCAAAGGGAGATGCTGAGTTTGCTGGAGGCTTACAGGGATTGTCCTTGGATCGGTAGCTGGCATGACTTTGGCCATGTGCAGCGTCAGGCGAATTTGGCTCTGCTCGACCATGCTCTCTACCTGTCCCAGATCGGCCCCCGTTTGCTCGGCTGTCATGTGCATGATGTGAAATGGCCGCAGAAGGATCATCGCACGCCTCTGAGTACGGGTGGCGTGGCCCTGAAGAGTCTCTTGCAATGGGTGCCTGAAGAGGTGCCCTTGGTTTGGGAACTCAGTCCTGGCCAAAAAACCGGACAAGTTCGTGAGGCCCAGGCACAGTGGCTAACGGAGATTGGCGGGGTTGAATTCCGTGAGGCGGGTTTGCCCGTCTGATTTAGAGCACAGGGATAAAAAGCCGGGCAAAGCCATTGCGCAGCCGTTCCTCGATGGGAGCGGACTCCAGCATAGCCTCCGTCACCTCGGTGCTCTCGGCCTTCTTTTGATCAAAAAGCGCCATGAGTTGGGCACAAAGGGCGGGGGAGTGGCAGGCGAGGTTGAACTCGAAATTGAGCCGCAGGCTGCGGGGATCCCAATTGGTCGAACCGAGGCAACTCCAGGCATCGTCGATGAGCAACAGCTTGGAGTGATCGAACGGAGCCGGAGATTCAAAGATGCGGCAGCCGGCATGCAGCAGTTCTGGATAAAGTGTGCGTGCTGCCCAGGCGACAAGAGGGATGTTGTTTTTGGCGGGTGTCACGATCGTGACAGCCACACCGCGTGTCGCACAGAGCTTCAAGGCCGCCATCAAAATGGCCGTGGGAAGGAAGTAGGGCGTCATGATGCAAACGCGATGACGTGCGGCGTTGAGGGCGGCAAACAGAGCGACGGGCATGACTTCGAGGTCTTCATCAGGACCATCGACGATGCCCAGCGCGTGGGTTTCACCGGTGGGGCTCAGTTCGGGAAACCACAGGTCGCCTTCCAATGGTTCTCCTGCGCAGAACTGCCAATCCTCTGCAAACACTCGCTGCATCTGGGCGACGACGGGGCCCGTGACACGAAAGTGCAGATCACGCACCGGGTGAGCGGGGTTTCTCGAGATCATGTTGCCTTCACGGATGTTCATGCCGCCTGTGAACCCCAGTTTGCCATCGACAATGAGGAGCTTCTTGTGATTGCGAAGGTTCATCGTCAGCAAGCGCAAGATGAAGTGATTGGGCATGAATCGGCGCACGGCGACACCGTGCTTGATCAATTCTCGTGTGACTGGTGGCCAGGAGTAACGTGTGCCTGCATCATCGACAATCACTCGGACCTGCACGCCGCGTTGCACAGCTGCGGCGAGCTCTTGGACAAAGTCAGCGCCGATGTGATGAGCCTCAAAAATGTAGCTCGCAAGAGTGATGCTGGTTTGTGCCTCGCGAATCGCCTGGAGCATGGCCGGCATGGCTTCATCGCCATTGATGAGGGGATCGATTTG
>JAIXVB010000308.1 GCA_027483245.1 Verrucomicrobiaceae bacterium
AACGGCGGGAAGGAACAGCAGGCGGCGCTGGATCGCTTTGGCATCAAGCGGCCGCTGCGTTATCTGCTGTTCCCTGGCACGGTCCAAAATGCGATGTCGCCGAACTGGCTGGGCAAGACAGGACCGGAGCACAGTGGGCTCTACAAACTGCGCATTCAGGCCAGTGGCATCCGCCCGCCTGGCGGTCAGCCTGCACACCTGAGCATTGGCAAACGAACGGGCGAGGAGACGGTGGATGGATTGATCGAGTTTGACCTCACGGCACCGGAGGACAAACCGCAGGTGTATGAGTTTGAGGTGTTTCTTGAAATGCCCACCTCGCTGGAGTTCTGCGTGGTGGCGACGGATGTGGTGGACAGGAGAAGTGGCGCGGCTTTCCGCAATGCGCTGAGCAGCCGGAGCGGCTACATTTTCACTCACAGCAGCGAGACGGTGCTGCTGAATCCGAACGCGCCGCAGATGTTCGATGGCAAGGGGAACGGCATCTTCTCCACGGTGCTTCTGGATTGGATCGAATGGGAAGGGCCGCTGGTTTCGGAAGCTGAAAAAGCACGCCGCGCGGGCCTCCTGCCACCGGATGATGCGACGCCTGAGGTGGTGTCGGAGCATCTGCAACGCTTTGCCGAACGCGCCTGGCGTCGGCCGGTGAAAGCGGAGGAGCTGGAGCAGTATCTGCAATCCTACCGCAGCGAGCGCGAGGCGGGCGAAAAGACGTCCGAGGCCTATCGCGTGGCGATGCAGGGCGTGCTGACCTCGCGACATTTCATCTACCTCGTCGAGGGCGACACGGTGGCGCGCGAACATCTCACGGACACGGAACTCGCGTCGAGGCTCTCGTATTTCCTGTGGAGTTCGATGCCTGACGACGCGCTTTTGACTGCGGCCAAAGGGGGCACTCTGAAGGGCGATGGCCTAACCAAAGAAGTGGACCGAATGCTGACCGACCGCAAAGCCAGTCGCTTCATCGATGACTTCGCGCGGCAGTGGCTGCAATTGCATCGCGTGGGCATGTTCCCGCCGGACAAGAAGCTTTATCCCGCCTATGACGCTTGGCTTGAAGAGAGCATGCGCTCGGAGCCGGTGGAGTTCTTCCGCGAGATGTTCAGCCAGAACCTGCCCATCGATGGTTTCATCCATTCGGACTGGACCGTGGCCAATGCGCGGCTCTGTGATTTCTACGGGCTGCCAGAGCCGAAAAAGGATGGCTTCCTGCGCGTGTCGCTGAAGCCTGAAGATCGTCGCGGCGGTCTGCTAACGATGGGCGCGGTGCTCGGTCTGACCTCCGACGGCACGCGTCATCGTCCAGTGCATCGTGGTGTCTGGCTCAGCGAAGCCATCCTCGGCAAGACGCCCCCACCGCCGCCTGCCAATGTCCCCGCCATCGAACCCAATCCGCCGAAAAGCCCCAAGGCCACGCTGCGTGATAAATTGGAAGCGCATCGCAACGATGCCAACTGCGCTGCCTGCCACGCGAAGCTCGATCCGCTGGGCCTCGCTTGGGACAATTACGATGCCATCGGCCAATGGCGCACGCATGAGAAGGTCGGTGCAGGAGTCGGTGCGGATCCTGTGGTGAATCCTGCCGGTGAAATGCCTGATGGCCGCGCCTTCAAGGATGCCAATGAGTTCAAACAACGCTTGCTCGAAGACCGCGACAAAGTCGCCCGTGCCTTCATCGAGCACCTCAGCACCTACGCCCTCCGCCGCGCCCTCGCTTTCGACGACCAAGACGACCTCAACGCCATCCAAGCTGAAGCAAAGAAGAACGGGTATCGAGTTCGCGACCTTGTTCGTGCCGTGGCGATGTCGGCGTTGGTGAGGAAGCGGTGATGAAAACCGGAGTGATGGAGTAGTGGAGTGCTGGAGTTTTGGAATGATGACTGAACATGAATGCCGAACGACGAAATAAGAACCGCGGATACCAGCACTTGCTGGTCTGGCAGGATGCTATCGAGCTGTATGGGCTCGTCTTTGGTGCAGTTCGCGGATGGCCCTTCGAGCAAAAGAAACTGGCTTCTCAGTCATTGGCCTCCAGTGATTCTGTGCATCGCAACATCGCCGAAGGCTACTGCCGCCGAACCATTCGCGAGTATCTCCAGCATCTCAATATCGCACTGGGGTCGCTTGGTGAAACTCTCTCGGGTTTCATCGCCTACTCAAGGACTGGGCAGATCGAACTTTCGATTTTCGATCAAATCGACACACTGATTTTCCGATTGGAGAATCGTCTCCTGAAGCTCGTTGAGTCACTCGAAGGCAAACGTGATGCCAACGATTGGACTGAGAGCCTCGTCGTCCGCGAAGACCCCATCGAATATGGTGCAGACATAGCCGTCACCCACGACCTCGGCATCCTGCTGGATGGAGTGATGTCAGAGCGGAGTGAGGCGATGGAGTCATGAGATACACCGCTCCAACACTCCATAACTCCAACACTTCAGAGCTACACCAACCCATCACTCCAAATCTCCAACACTCCATTTTATGAGCAACATCCAAACCCAATCCTGGCTCCTCAATCGCCGTCACGCGCTCAAAGCCCTCGGCAGTTTCGTCTCGCTGCCTTTGCTCGAATGCATGGTGCCATTGCGTGCTGCAGAAACCGTCACCGCCACGCCGAAGCGCAGTGCTTTCATCTACCTTGCGAATGGTGTGCACTCGCTGAACTACCAGATCACCACGGCGGGAAAGGGTTACCAGTTTTCCAGATCGCTGAAACCACTCGAGAAGCATCGCGAGGTCATCACGCCGATCAGCGGGCTGCATCATCCAGGAAGCCTCAGTCATCATCACAACTGCATCAGTGTCTTCCTGACGGGCGGTAAGCTCGGTCCATCGGATAAGAACACGATCTCCGTGGACCAGAAAATGGCCGAAATCACGGCGCAACACACGCGAGTCGCTTCGATGGAAGTGGCGCTCACTCAGGGTTCGCTCGCCTGGACGGCGGACGGCGTGCAGTTGCCTGCGTTGCGTCGTTGCAGTGAGATCTTCGCCTCGCTCTTCGAGGAACCCAAAGGCGGCAAAGTGGTTCAACGCCGTGCCTTGCGCCGCAAAGGCAGTGTGCTGGACGCCAACCTCGCGGAAGTGCGTCAGCTCGAGCAGAAGATGGGCAGGGAAGACAAAGGCCGCATGGACCAATACCTCACTTCCGTGCGCGAAGCGGAGATCCGCACGCGGCGAGCCGACTCATGGCTCGACACGCCTCTGCCCACCGTCTCCGATGCGGATCGCAAGCGCACCAATCGCGACATCGCCGCCACCATGGCGGGCGATTATTTCCGCACCGTCTATGACCTCATGGTGCTGGCTTTCCAGACAGATGTGACCCGCGTGGCCACCTTCAGCATGGGCGGAGAAGGGGATGCGTTTTCCATTCCCGAGATCGGCATCACGGAGTCGCGCCACCAGCTCAGTCACCACGGTGGCGATCCTGGTTACATGGAGAAACTCACCAACTACGACACCTTCGCCATCGAGCAGTTCAGTTACTTCCTCACCCGCCTCGCTGAGACCAAGGACCTCAGTGGCAAGCCACTGCTGGGCTCCACGATGGCGCTCTTTGGCAGTGGCATGTCCTACGGTCACAGCCACGGCAATGCCAACCTCCCACTCGTGCTCGCTGGTGGCTCCGACCTCGGTTTGAAGC
>JAIXVB010000260.1 GCA_027483245.1 Verrucomicrobiaceae bacterium
ACCGTCGATCCCGAACTGCCCGCCACTCACCTCCGTCGCAGCCCCTCCCACTTCTGGGAACTTGAGGTGAAGCTCAAAACCGACGGCCCCGACTTCGAAGCCACCTATCTCCTGCCGATCTACTCCAGTAAAGGTTTGGCGAAGTGAACCCTGCGGTTACTCCAGGGCCACATCACTCTTGTTGGGCGTGTAGTGCTCGAAGTAGCCGATCATCATTTCGTCAGAGGTTTGGGGACCCCAGCGGACGTTTTTGGTGGGGTCGGGATTGGCTGGATTTTGCTCACTGTTGTTGAAGTGGGCGGTGATTTTGACCTTGCTGCCTCGGGGCAGGAACTTGGGCTGGGTGTAGTCGTAGCGGAGTTGCCAGTTGAAGTCATAGCGTGGGATGTCGAGCAGGACCTCCGTGGGGCTGCCGGGGGGTGTGACTTCGAATTTGAAGGCGGTGCCGCGGACATGCATGTGGGCCATGTAAGCCAGGATGTTAATGTCACTGGGGACGGTTTGTTCTTTGATCTCGATGTGATCGGCCTCGCCTGCGGGGATGTTCAGCCGCGTGTGGGCGATGGCAGCGGTATGAACGATGTAGCGCGGGGTTCCTGGGGCGAAGTGAAGGCCCATTTTGAGCTGGTCTTCGGTCTTTTTGCCGTTCGGGGTGTAGTGGATCTGAAAGCTGACCGTGGCACCTGCAGGCAGCTTTTTGGCGAACCCTTCAGGCCAGAGGTGGGAGGCATTGCCGGGAACATAGGCCGCCCAATAACCCTCCGTGCCTTCGCCTCGATCACGCACGTTGGCCCCTTTTTCATGGACCTGGACGATGACGTGGTGAACCACGCTGCGGTCGGTGGGTAGGATCTCGTAACCCTGCACCCAGCGGTCTTCATCGAAGCTCGTCGTGGTGGTGACAAACTGGTAGGGCATGGTGCCTTCCGCCTTGATGGCAATGGGACGCGGCAGTTGGACGATGGCATCGGGGGTGCCCAGTGCCCAGTCGGCGGGGTATTTCAGAGGTTTGGGGGCATCGGCGGGATTGCCCACCGGACGATCGCTGGCCAGCCAAGTGAGCAGGTCGCTTCGATCCTTTTTGGATAGGGCGGCGTCATTGATCCAGGGGCTGTGCTGGCCCTCTGGCGGGGCGGCGGCAAACCAGGGCGGCATGACTCCGCGTTCGACCTGTTTGCGGATCATGGCGGCGTTTTCCAGCACGTCGTTGTAAGTCTCCAGGCTGAATGGGCCAACGCTGCCCGCACGGTGACATTCGACACAGTTCGCCTGGAGGATGCGGGCGATTTGGTTGTGGTAGGTGATGGCTGTCTGTGCGGTGATCGGGGTCTTTTTGAGATCCAGAGCGCAGCCTGGGGCGGTGGTCGCGGCGATGGCGGGGGCTTCCTCACGAAGCATGGCGGCTAGGGCATCGCGCAGGTAAGTCCGAGTGGGTTTTTCTTTGGCATAACCGAGTCCGTATTGATCATTGAGCGCCCCGCGATAGATCAGCGTGCGCGCTGCATCGAGGAGAAAAACTTCGGTCGTGGTGGTGGCGGCGAGCGCGGAGGAGAGCAGGCCCTGGGTGTCGTGAATGACAGGGGCGCTGAGGCTGTGGCGAGCGATGAATTGCTGAATGTCGTCGCTAGTTTCGGCCGCGACTGGGCAGACGAGAATCAGGCGGACTTGCTGTGCAGCGGCGTCTTTTTCCAGACGGGCGAGTTCAGGGCCGAGTTTGCCACTGATCGGACAAGTTGCGCCGAAGTAGGCGAGGATGAGGCCTTTCTGGCTGCTGAGATGCTGGCTCAGGGTCTGTTCTTTGTCCTGCAGGTCTTTGAGGGCGATGTCCGGGACAAGATGCCCCACGCCGTGGTCGGCGGCTTTTAAGATCTGTGGTGCTTCCTGGAGAGCGGGGTCTTCGCTCGCAGGTTTTATAGGGCCCGTTTCATCGAGCGATTTGCCGCTGCGGCGCAGGCGTGAGAGGGCTTCGGTCGCCTCGGCCAATGTCACGCTGCCATTGCTGTCTTGATCCAGAAACCGCATCCACTGTTTTTTCGGCAGCTCTTCCACCGTCAGCAGACCATCGCCATTTCGATCCAGGTCATCGTACTGAGGCACCCCGGTTTTGCCGTTCTTCTTGGCCGCTGCCTGCTTCTGCACGGCGGTTTTAGCTTCTTCGAGCGTCAAACTGCCGTCGCCATTGAGGTCGAGGCGTTTCAGGTAACTCTCAGCCTCCATCTCGGAACCTGCGATCAGGTCATCGCCATTTTGGTCGAAGCCCTTGAATCGCTCCTCGACAACGGCGAGCTGGGCAAAAGCAGGGCTGGTAAGGAGCAGGGCGAGGCAAAAACGTTTCATGCGTGAGCGTGGGTGACCCGTGTCCTCGGCTTGTATGACCAGCGAGGCAAAAAACCGGAATGGCGGTGAAAAGTTGCAGGCTATCCTTGGCGCAGCACACCACTGGTGAGGATTTGCGCGCGCAGTCCGCCGTGGCCCTTCAGCGCTTCTTCGGCCCCTTCGGCAAAGGCATGATTCATCCAGTGACAGGGAGCGCTTTCCTGGGTGCCGAGGAAGCGCACGCCTTGCACCTCAAACTCTTTTCCGATCAAGCTGTTCAGGTCCACATCACGGGTGATGAGGTTTCGGCGAAACACGGAGGCGGGCACCCCCATCGTCTGAAACTGCTCACACATCCGCTCATAGACCTCATGCGAAAAGAAGGTGACCTGGCCTTTGTAGTCCTTTTTGAAGTCAAAAAAACGATCTCCCACGAGTCCCTTGCCCGCGACACACTCGACCGTGTCCACCTCGATCATGGGCGCCTGCCCTGCGGGCTGACCGTGATGGCCAAAGAAATTGTGCTCGGGAGAAATGTAGAGGTGGATGAGCTTCATGAGAATGTATCAACAACGTTCCGCAGCTCCGCAAAGTCGGAATCAATGCCTTTGCGCCCAAGCTGGCCCTGCGTGAGACATGCTAGCATGAACGAGGACAAAATCATCCGGGTCGGTTTCGTGGGAGCAGGCGGCATCGTCAAACAGCGTCATCTCCCCGGGCTGCGTGCTCTGCCCAATGTGCGAATCACGGCGGTGGCGAACTCCAGCTTGGATAGTGCGGAGGCGTTTTGCCGTGATTTTGCCCCCGAGGCGAAGGCCATCGCCCGTTGGGAAGATGTGGTGGACAATGAAGAGGTGGATGTCGTCTGGATCGGCGCGCATCCCTGCATGCACCACGATGCGACGGACTTTGGCCTGCAATGTGGGAAACACGTCTTCACTCAGGCACGCATGGCCGCGACGCTGGCGGAGGCGGAGCGCATGTGGGAGCGCGCGCAGAGTTTCCCAGAGTTGGTCACCGCGATTTGCCCGGCTCCTCAGGGCATGAAAGGTGGCGAGATGGTGAAAAAGCTTTTGGCCGAGGGCGCGATTGGCACGCCTCATCAGGCAATGGTCCATAGCCTGAATTCAGCCTGGCTGGATGCGAATCAGCCGGCGCACTGGCGGCAACGCGTGGAGATCAGTGGGGTGCAGATCCTGACCCTGGGCATTTACACGGAGGTCCTGCAACGTTGGCTGGGCCACATCGTGGAAGTCGAGGCTCGCGGCCGTGTGGTGACCCCAGAGCGCCAAGGCTACACCGTGGAGACACCTGATTTTGTCCACGTCATGGCCAAGTTTCGCGGAGGGCTGGAGGCGACGATGCTTTTCAGTGGGATGGCGGCCCATGCGCCGACCGATAAACTTTGGCTCTATGGCAGTGAAGGCACGCTGAGTTATGACTTTGTCACCGACGAAGTGGCCCTGGGCAAGCGTGAGGGCTCCATGCAAGTCGTGCCCGTTCCCACGGACATGCAGCGCGAGTGGACCGTGGAACACGACTTCATCCAAGCGGTTCGTGATCCTTCGGCGCCGAGACCCAAGCCCGATTTCACGGAAGGCGTGTGCTACATGCGCGTCGTGGATGCCGTCTGGGAGGCCATGGAGACACGCGCCGCAGCGAAGTGCGCGTAGCTGCTGCGGCAAATCACATCGTGGCGGCGGCCATCTCGGATCCAAGGACACGTTCCGCAGCGGGAGTGAAGGTGCCTTCACTCAAAAAACGCTCCATAGCGCGCAGAACCACAGGGCGCCACATCATGAAAGTATGATCGGCCGGGGCGACTAGGAAATCCGATTGTCCCTCGACCCAGCCGCCCGCGACCGTGACGATGCCGTCGGATTCAGGGCCTAGCCATTCGCGGAAGATGGAAGTCATGGGTTTGTTGCCCATGATGATGCCGGTCCCTGGCGGCACGCTGCCCAGGTTGCGAACGGTCGAATTTTCGTCGGTGCTGAGGTCCTCAACCACAGGCCCTAACAAACGGCGAATCCAACGGTTTTGGCCGATGGACTCGAGCACTTCACTGCCTTGATTGGGCGGGCCGAGCATCACGCAGCGGCCGAGGGGGAACTGGGGTTCGCGATCAGCAGCCCAGGCTCGAAAAACAATGCCGCCGAGAGAGTGGGTCACGAAATGGACGCGGGTGCCTTTGACAATGGGAAGACGCTGGAGCGCAGGTCGGATGTGTTTTTCGACGACTTCGGCGAGACGCAGCCGACGTGACGGGTAGGACAGGGTGACCACCTTGTAACCAGCACGCCAGAGCCAAAACCGAACGGCGAGCAGGCTACGGGGCGTGCGTCCTAATCCGTGAATCAACACAACAGTGTCCCGGCGTGAAGATTTCATCAGGTAAATTGCCACATTTGAAGAAGATCTGCAAGGTGGAGGTGACAAGCACAGCAATTTTAAGCTTAATCGAACTGAGAGGTTAAGACACAAAAAAGGGACGCCTTGCGGCGTCCCTCCGTGGGAATGAAGTGCTGACAGGGGCAGATTACTGCTGACCTGGGCGCCAGTCTTCGGTGGCGAACTTGAAGGCTTGCTCCAGACCGACGAGGTCGGTGCTTGGACGAAGGGCTTCGAAAGCTTGGCTTTCTTTCTGCACTTCGGCTTCGCTGTAGTTCATGGCCTTGATGGAGAGGCCAACGCGGCGCTCCACTTTGTCCACCTTGATGACGCGGGCTTCGACATCGTCGCCAACGTTGATGACGTCCTTGACCTTGGCCACATGATCTTCGCTGAGCTGAGAGATGTGAACCAGACCGTCGATGTCGCCTTCGAGTTCGACGAAAGCGCCAAAGCTGGCGATCTTAGCGACCTTGCCCTTGACGATGTCGCCGACCTTGAAGCGGCTGTCGATCTCGGACCATGGATCCGTTTCGAGCTGCTTCATGCCCAGGCTGATGCGCTGGTTGGCTTTGTCGATGCCGAGCACGGTGGCTTCGACTTCTTGGCCCTTCTTGAGCATTTCGGATGGGTGGTTGACCTTGCGTGTCCAGCTGAGGTCGGACACGTGGATCATGCCGTCGATGCCTTCTTCCAGTTCCACGAACGCACCGTAAGCGGTGAGGTTGCGGACCGG
>JAIXVB010000312.1 GCA_027483245.1 Verrucomicrobiaceae bacterium
AGAACTCATTCGCTGGCAAGCCGCCATGCTGAACCGCGAAGATCGTGTCCTGCAACTCAAGTCCGAAGTCAATGAACTGCTAAGTCAGCTCGGTCAACCGATCCGCTACTTCAGCCAAGCCTCCGCATGAACGCACCGCTCCCTCCCGATGAACATGAACGGCTTCGTGTATTGCATCAGTATCAGATCATGGATTCGATCCAGGAGTCTGCCTTTGATGAACTGACCCAATTAGCGGCACAAATCTGCGGCACCTCGATGGCTGCCATATCGCTGGTGGATCAAGACCGGCAATGGTTCAAATCCAAGATCGGCCTCGACGTTCAAGAAGCCCCTCGTGAGATTG
This sequence comes from Verrucomicrobiaceae bacterium, assembly GCA_027483245.1. Taxonomy (GTDB): domain Bacteria; phylum Verrucomicrobiota; class Verrucomicrobiia; order Verrucomicrobiales; family Verrucomicrobiaceae; genus Prosthecobacter. The sequence continues at coordinate 347 of JAIXVB010000312.1, forward strand.
CCTTCTGTGCCCATGCGATTCTGCGCAAAGACGAAATCATGGAGATCCCGGATGCGCAGCTGGACCAGCGCTTCGCCGACAACATCCTGGTGACTCACGACCCGCACATCCGCTTCTATGCAGGTGCCCCTCTCGTGGCTCATGAAAACCAAGCTCTCGGCACGCTCTGTGTCTTGGACAGCGAACCCAGGACACTCACCGCTGACCAGACTGCTGCCCTGCAAACACTCAGCCGCAATGTCGTGGCCCAACTCGAACTGCGGCGGCATGTGCGCCGACTGCGGGAAGAAAATGAGGAGAAACTGCGACTGCTGGAACTGGCTGAAAAATCCCGCAATGCCCTCCTCAGCGTGCTCGAAGATGAGCAACGCATCGGCCAAGAACTCAGGCGCTGGGCGGATGCCTTTGAAAACTGCGCCCAGGGCATGCTGATCGGCGTGCCCGCAGACCAGAGCATCTTCATTTGCAATCCCGCACTCGCCAGCCTGCATGGGCTACAACCCGCCGAACTCGCAGGCTTCCCCATCTTGTCGCTTTATGATGAAGCGGATCATGCCCTGGTGCGCCAAGGCATCGCCCAAGCGGATGACTCGGGCCATTCGCAGTTCGAGGCGACCATGAGCAAGGCGGATGGAACCAGCTTTCAAGCGCAGACTGACTTTGTCAGCGTGCGCGACGCTGGAGGTTGTTCGCTGTATTGGGTCGTCACGGTGCAAGACATCACGGAGCGGAAGGTAGCGGCTCAATTGCTGGCTCGATCCAACCGCGCTCTGAAGATGCTCGGTGCCTGCAATGAAGCCCTGGTTCGATCCACGGAAGAGTCAGAACTGCTCGCCGAAGTTTGTCGTCTCGCGGTCGAGATCGGCGGTTATCGGCTCGCCTGGGTGGGCTATGCTCAGTCGAATGAAGAACGCTCCATCATACCCGTGGCACACGCCGGGTATGACGAAGGTTATCTAGAAGAGATCCAACTGAGCTGGAGCGCCGACACGCCCTACGGTCAGGGACCGGCTGGCAGGACCATCCGCACCGGCAAGGCGATTGTGGGCCCAGATATATTCGAAGCCGACTCAGGCTTTCACTGGCTGGAAGAAGCCCGCACGCGCGGTTACCGCGGTGTCATCTGCCTACCTCTGTGTCAGGAAAAAAGCACCTTTGGCATGCTGGCTCTCTACACGGGTGAAGTACTCGAAGCCGGGGAGGATGAGCTCAAGCTGCTGCAGGAAATGGCGGACGACCTTGCCTTTGGCATCCGCCACCTGCGCAATCAGAACGAGAAACAGCGCATTCAAGACATCGTGCTGCACATCTCTCAAGCCGTCTCGACCTCGGGCAGCACGGAGTTTTTTGAACTGGTCACCCGGAGCATGATCGAAGCCCTGGACGCCGATGGCGGTGTCATCGGCAAGCTTGGTCAGACGGATAAAAAACATGTCGAGACGCTCTCTCTGATCCTTGATGAAGAAAGAGTCGAGAATGTCTGTTACCACCTGCCTGGGACGCCGTGTGAGGGAGTCAGCCTCGGCTACACCTCCATCTTTGAGAGCGGCCTTCAGGCGACGTTTCCTGAGGATGAATGGCTGACAAGTCAGAAGATCGAAGCCTACATCGGCGTGCCGCTATTCAGCAAAGAGGGTGAGGTCGTCGGACTCATGGCCGTCTTCTATCGTCGTCCTTTGGAAGACACTTCGCTGGCTCACTCCACCCTGAAAATTTTCGCGGCGCGTGTCGGTGCTGAATTGGAACGGGAAGAGTCTGACAACCGCATCCGCGAACAGGCCTCTCTCTTGGAAAAAGCACAGGATGCGATCATTGTCCGGCGCCTGGATCACAGCATCACGTATTGGAATAAGAGTGCTGAGCGCCTCTACGGCTGGGCGGCGGAAGAGGTCATGGATAAGCCCATCACGCAGCTGTTATACAAAGACACCACGCAGTATTTCCAAGCCACTCAGCTGGCCATCGAACAAGGCGAGTGGATCGGCGAACTGCATCAAGTCGGTCGCATGGGCAATGAGATCATCATTGAAGGGCGCTGGACCATGGTCCGTGACAGTGAAGGCAGGCCGCACTCCATCCTAGCCATCAACACCGACATCACCGAGAAAAAGAAACTCGAGCAGCAATTCCTCCGAGCCCAGCGGATGGAAAGCATCGGCACGCTCGCGGGCGGCATCGCCCATGATTTGAACAACGTGCTCTCGCCGATCCTCATGGCGATCGACCTGCTCAAGATGTCCACCCAGGATGAAAAGACCCTGGCCATTCTATCCACCATTCGTCTCAGCGCAGCACGCGGAGCAGACATGGTGCAGCAAGTGCTCTCCTTTGCCCGCGGGATGGACGGCCAGCGACTGCGCATCGATCCAGCCTTGGCCAGCACAGACGTGCAAAAGATCATCCACGACACGTTCCCCAAAAACATCCATTTTGAGGTCAATCTGCCGCCTTCTTTGCCTGCCTTTCTGGGCGACCCCACGCAGGTCCATCAGGTGCTTCTGAACCTCTGCGTCAATGCTCGAGATGCCATGCCGCATGGGGGCACGCTGACTCTCAGCGCGGACACCGCCTATGTGAATGAGAGCGATGCCAGCAGCAATCTCCGAGCACGCCCCGGTCATTATGTGGTGCTCAAAGTCACGGACAATGGCAACGGCATCCGGCCGGAGATGATCGATAAAATCTTCGATCCCTTCTTCACCACCAAAGAACTCGGCAAAGGAACCGGGCTCGGCCTCTCGACCGTTCTGGCCATCGTCAAAAGCCACAATGGCTTCATCAACGTTTACAGTGAACCCAACAACGGCACGACCTTCAAAGTTTACTTTCCTGCCGAGGCCACTGAGGCGCTCAAAAAGACCGACGCCCAAGTTAGCCACCCGCGAGGCAACGGTGAACTCATCCTTCTCATTGATGACGAATCCGCCGTGCGCAACATCACGCGCCAAACCCTCGAAGCCTTTGGTTACCGTGTCCTGACTGCGGGCGATGGAGCGGAAGCCGTGTCCATCTTTGCGCAGCGGCAAAAGGAAATCGAAGTCGTTTTCACTGACATGATGATGCCAGTCATGGATGGCCCCGCCACGATTCAGGTGCTCATGCGCATGAAGCCAGACCTCAAGATCATCGCCGCCAGTGGACTGAATGCCAATGCCTCCGTTGCCAAGGCACTCGACCTCGGCGTGAAGTTCTTTTTGCCCAAGCCCTACAATGCTCAAGCCATTCTCACCACGCTTCAAAAAGTGCTGACCGCACCCCCCACTCAGGGATAGAGCAGGTATTGCTGCCGATCACTGCGGAACGATTGATTGAAGCCCCGCCACCCTGCCACGATCCGACTCGCGGGCACCCCTCGTTTGAGATTGTTGTAGAGTGACTCACTGCCGTAAACCTTGTGAAACAGGTTCAGCTTCGAACCACTGACCTTGCCCAAAACCTTGCCTCCGCTGAGGCGATTCAATTCTCCCAGCATCAGCACATCCAAGGCCGTGAGATCAGCCTGAGCGCGAGGATGAATGCTCAGCCGGACACCGCCGAAACCGTTCTTCGAGTAGGGGGAGAAAGAGACCCCCGACATGCCAAAGCGCTGACAAGCCGCCAACATCGCCTGAGGATTCACTCCGCTCGCCCCGGCATAACCAAAGGGGTTTTCAGTTCCAATCCCAATGTCCACAGCGGCAGCGCCCCCGAGAATACCTGTGGCCACATAATAGAGGGGAGAGGTCGCATGCGGGATGTTCGGTGAGGTCCGATACCAACGCAGCCCGGTGTCCTGCCAAACCATCGAACGATTCCAACCCTGCATCTTCACCACGTTCAAACGAGGGGCGCGGCTGATCCAGCCACGACCGGCCGTCATCATGGCGAGTTCACCTGCCGTCATGCCGTGCACATACGGCACTGGAATCTGCCCCACGAAGGACTTCCAACGCGGCTCGAGAGGAGGCCCTTCCACACGCCACCCGCCCATGGGATTGGGTCGATCCAGCACGACAAATTGTTTGCCATTCTCTGCTGCCGCCTCCATCGCCACAGCCATGGTGCTGATGTAGGTGTAACTGCGAGAACCGATGTCTTGAAGATCAAAGACCAGAACATCAATGCCCGCCAACATCTGCGGGGTGGGTTTCCGCGTCGGACCATAGAGCGAATAAATCGTTAGACCCGTGACCGAGTCACGTCGTGTGCTGACATGAATCCCCGCGCCGATGGTGCCATCAATCCCATGCTCCGGCGCATACAAAGCAGTCAGCATCGGCCCCAGAGCCCGCTGCATCACGACTCGCGTGCGTTCACCCCGACCGGTCATGCTGGTGTGGTTGGTGATCAGACCCACCCGCTTGCCACGCAACAGGTCAAAGTTCCGCGAGGCCAAAAAATCGATTCCCAGCATGAACGGCCCACCTTGCGCAGCGGGATACATCTGGGGAGTCGGAGCCATCTGACAGCTCGTCAGGGCCAGCGACACCGCGAGAAAAAGAAAGGAACGTGCTAAAATCATGCGGCGGATATGAGCCGTCGAGCCTGGGTCAGGTCAATCGAAGTTTGATCTCTGCCACCGTCAATTTCAGCCAAAGACAAGACGAGCGCAGCTTTCGGCTCGACGCGGGGTTCTAGAATGGCGCATCATGCCACGTTCATCTCCATGAAGGCTCTCTCCAGTTTCCGTGCCAAGCTCATCCTGACCATCTTCCCGGTGGTGGCGGGCGTCACGACCGGGGCTCTTCTGCTGGCAGAATTAAAATTCAGCGCCACCTACCAACGGTTGTTTGAGGAGCAGTTTGAAGGTCAAATCGCCGCCGTCACCGAGGCCAAGAACAAACGTTTTGAAGCGCTCTCCAACGTGCTCGAACGCATGGCACAAAAGCCTGAAACCATCGCGGCGATGCGCGAGAAGAACTTCTTCAAGGTCGCCATCGATCTGCGTCCCGCGCTGGAATCCCTTGCCCAGGAACGACTGCAAAGTGAATTTGGCAATCCTGCTCGCCCGCAGCCTAACAACCCACCGCGCCCGGGAGGAAACCCGCAAGATCGGCGCGACGAGCGCAATCGCCCCTCGCGTGAACCACAGCGCAACGGTAATGGCAATCTCAACGCGCCCTTCATTGCCCTGATGGATGCCCAAGGTGAGTTTGTGCTGAATCAGCGCCATCGCTCCAACAACCCGCTCAGCGAGCTCACCGCGAATGCCGAGGATTCGTCAGAGGTCATGCGACGGAACAGCAAAATGCAGTGGCTCAGCGGACGCCCTTTCGAGGAGGTGCTCAAACAACAAGAAGTCGGTTACCTCGTGGTGGAAGCTGGGGAGCGGCGCGGTGAGCAGGTGCGTGAAGTCTTCATCACCCCTTTTCGTGATCCCGCCGATGGTCGATTTTTGGGAGCCTTTGTCTTTGGCCTGCCTCTGCCTGCCCTGGCGGACCGTGTGCTTTATGAACAGAGCAAACAAAGGGAGACCGGAGAAATCATGGGCGGCATTTATGTGGAGGGCAAACTCGTCTCCACCAGCGTGCCCACTGAAAAACGTGATCTCGTGGTGGAGACACTGGCCAGGGCGCTGAATCGCTCCGACAAAGACCAGCAAGAGCTGATCCTGCCCATTGGCTCCGCCCCCCATCGGCTCATTTATCGCACCTTAAATCCTGACAGCCCCTTTCCACAGGCCGTGCAGGTAAACTTCTATTCTCTGGCTCCGCTGCAAGCCGAAATCGCCGACTTGAGACGAAGCGCCATCGGTCTGGGTGTCATTGCTCTGCTCGTGGCCTTTTTGTTGGTGATGTTCATTTCCAGAGGTCTCTCAGGCCCTGTCAGCAAACTGGTGCTGGCCACTCAAGAGATTGAGCGAGGCAACTATGACATCCGTGTGCCGGTGACACCGAACGAGGTGGGACGCCTGGCCCAAGCTTTCAACGAAATGGCGGCGGGACTCGCGCTCCAGGAGAAATACCGCAGCGTGCTCAATGCCGTGGCCGACCGCACCGTGGCTGAGCGACTCATCGAAAATCGTGAAGCGCTTGGTGGCGAGCTTCGTCAGGTCAGCATGCTTTTTTGTGACATCCGGGGTTTCACCAGCCTGACAGAAAAAATGCCACCGCATGAGGTGATCGAACTTCTCAATGAACACATGACGGCGCTGACCCAGGTGGCGTATGATCACGGCGGCATCGTGGACAAGTTCGTGGGGGACCTCATCATGGTGCTGTTTGGCGCCCCCGTGCCGTTGGAAAATGACGCGCTGAATGCGGTGCACTGCGCTCAGTCCATGCTGCGGGTGCGACGTGAATTGAACAGCCGTTCACGGCATCCGCTGGAGATCGGCATCGGAGTGGCCAGCGGCAGTGTGGTCGCGGGCTGCATGGGCTCCGAACAGCGCCTGAGTTACACGGTGCTGGGACATCGCGTCAATCTCGCGTCCCGCCTTTGCAGCATCGCACAGGCCCATGAAATCTTGGTGGATGCAGAAACAGCGCAGTCACTCACCGGCCATGTCACCACCAGTCCGATGCCGCCCATGCAGCTCAAAGGTTTCTCCGAACCGGTGGCTGTCCACCGCGTGGAGTGAGGCCCTGAGATCAGGTGCCACTGCCAAAAATCGATCCGACTCATCGTGCGGCTTGATCACAGGATTCACAAGAGGGGCAGGATTCACGGGATTTTTTCAGTTCTTTCAGTCCTGTTCGCGGCGGCTTGAGTTCGTAGTTCGGACTTTAGGCCGTCTGGGAGCGAGATCGCCAAGGATGAAAAAACACCCTTTGCAGGGGCGTCAGATCAGGCCTTCTTTTGCAACAGCTCGCTTGCTTGCTGCACCCAGGCATCACGTTGAGCGCGATTTTTAAAGGCCAGCAAATCACTGAATGCCTCCACATCTTCTGCACTCCATTCAGCGATCTGGCGAAAGGTGCGAATGCCATAGGCGTACAGTTGATCTCTGAGCACCGTCTTGATGCCTTTGATCTGTGTCAGGTCATCCACTTCAGAAAGGCTGGCTGACTTTTCAAGAGCCTGCGTCAGCGCGGTGATCTGGCGCTGCGTGCGGGTGAGTGAAAGCTGAGCCTTCTCAGCGTTTTCACTGCTGCGTGTGAGTGACTTCGAGGCCTGAGCCAGTCCAGGTGAATCCGCGCCTTGATCTCGGAGTTCATTCACCTCGCGTTGCCAATGGTCACGCTCACTCGTCAGTGTCGCCAGCAGGCGCTGCTGCTCTTGGAGGTGGTTTTCCAGCTCACTCAGTTTTGTGGTCGCATCGGCGGTCCCTTTGCTTTTCGCAGGTGTTTTAGTCGCAGTTGCTGCGGTGCGGGAACGCTTGGGTTTAGGCGTCGGTGCCTCTAGCTTGAAGACCGGCTCAGGTTGCTGTCTCAGTTGTTCGACTTCGAGACGCAGGCGATTCAGTTCCTGTTCCGCCTGCTCTTTTTCAATCTGATGAGCGACACG
>JAIXVB010000553.1 GCA_027483245.1 Verrucomicrobiaceae bacterium
ACGAACTGCGAGGCCACGGACCTCACCGTTGACATTGGGATTAAAGACGCCGTCGAGCACCCCATTAATGTCAACACGAGCCAACCGATTTCTTGTCACCGAATTTACGGATGTAAATGCTCCGCCAAACAGGACTCGATTGGCCAAACTATCATAAGCAATAGCTCTGACTTCACCATTCGCATTAGGATTGAATTCCTCCACAGTACCGCTCGAATTCAGTCGCGCGATGCGGTTGCGCACTTGACCTTGAACCGAGGTAAATGAACCACCGATCAAGAGGTTACCATCCGGCTGCAAAACCATGACCCTCAAATCACCATTGAGATTCGGATTGTAACTCGTGTCCAAGCTACCATCTGAATTCAGTCGTGCGATGCGATTGCGATCAACGGTGCCGATTTTTGTAAAAGTGCCACCAATGATGATTTGTTGGTTATTTTGAATCACAATGGACCGCACCTCGCCATTGACTTCGACATTGAACGTAGAATCCAACGAGCCGTTTTCATTCAGACGTGCCAAACGAGTCCGAGTCTGCCCATCCAGACGTGTGAATGTCCCCCCCACAACGATTTGGCCGTTCACTTGAACGGCAACAGCATTCACAGGTGCTGAATCGGCAATGATTGGAGCACCCCAAACGACACCACTGACATCCGTAGAGCGAATGAAAACCAAGGACTGATTGGTCGCATCATAGTAGCTGACCGCTGGATTTCCATTGATGACCGAGAGTGAAACAAATCGCCCAACATCACCTCTCTCAGCAAGCAGCACAGGAGCTTGCCATGTGTCTCCTCTGGAATCTGCAGCCCGGACATATTTCAGATCTCCGTTTGTCGCATCATAGTAGGCGATCGCAGGATTGCCGTTCACGATGGCCATTGAGGAATGAGAGCCAAGATCACCAGAGCTCGAGTCGGTCTGCACATTGCCACGCCATTCGACCCCACGACTATTAACACTAGAGACCTCAAGTTTTTTGGAATTCGTGCCACCTTCAATCTCAAGTTCGAGGGCAGCACTCGAACTGGTGTTGGTTCGGTTATCACCCAAGCGCACCGGAGCCGTGCCCGCACCAAACACATTGTTAACATTCGCCACGACGAGACGACCTTCAGCAATTTCAATGCCTCCGGTATGCGTGTTCGAGGCGCTCAATCGAAGGGAACCGAGACCAAACTTGATCAAGCGCCCCAGACCAGAAAGCGCACCGGAAAGTTGTCCTTCAATGGCGGCGGGACCATTGTCCACACGAACCACTTGACTGTAACTGCCAAGATCGATGGGATTGAGAATGGAAACCTTGTGCGTGGCATCATGAGAACCGAGGACGAATGAAGAGCCATCGGGAACAAACGAATTGTTACCATAACGAATGCGGCCTGGGGTCGCGAGTCCACCCAGGTTAACCGTTTTGTCAGAAGCGTAAGCTGCAAATCCACCGCTTCCCTTGAATTCCACTGAACTGGTTGTCGTGCCTGTGGAACGCAAGAAGTCTCCAGAATTCGCCCCCAAACCCAGAACTCCGCCTTCGATCACGATACGACTTGTGCCACCCGTGGTATTGATCCCACCAGGAACAGCTCCCACAGAATCCAGCCTGAGGACACCGCCATGAACATAAGTTTTTCCCGTGTAAGTATTGGTTCCTGAGAGAATGGTAGTGCCGACACCTGCTTGAACGAAGCTGGTCACGTCCGTGAATTTATATTCGTTGCTGTTTCCAGCAACGGTTGCTGTATTACTGAGCGTCACACGGCGCCCGAAACTATCCAAAGCAATAATTGTAGTGCCTGCAGGTATGCCAGGACCGGTGACCTTTGCCCCCACGCGTAACCTGTTGAAAATTGGAACATCGATCCCATTGAGAACCAATTCACGAGAACCGTTCGCGATGGCTGCATTTGCCTGAACGGTGCTCGTATCATCGACCACATTGGCACCAATGGTAAAGGGGCTTGCTTGGTTGTATTGATGAATGATGAGATCGCGACCGTCGATACCTTGGCCACCACCACTGATGTTACCAGCCCCAATGATCTGTTTGTTCGCATTGCGAACATCATAAGCAACCAACAAACTACCCGAGAGGATTTGAAGCGTTGTATTTTGAGGCACTTGGATGGTGCTATCAAAGTTCGACAAGTATCTCATCGTGTTGAGCGATCGATCCAAACTCAAAGTTCCTGAAAAAGTCAGTAGTGAACTAAAACCTTCTGATGCATCTAAATTCAGCCCTTTGATAATGTTATCACCCGCAACTCCACGATTATACCATGTGTTCGGGTTCACGGGATCACTGCCCGAATCGTAGTTGCTAGCTGCGTTCACACTTCCTGTCGAAAGCGATATTGTAGCATGATCACTGACTCGTATGTCATTCTTCCCAACTAGGGTCTGAAAGACTGCCCAAGGTAAAATACCGCCTCGATCTGAAGATACCCCGTTGATTAAAATGCTCGCACTGAGTGACCCATTTTCGACTTCTTCGACGAACCTCACCGTCGAACCTGTGGTCCTAACCACGGAAGTTAACTCCTCGCCGCCCATGAAAGTAACGGTCGTGGAACGTCCAACGGGACCTGCCGCTAAATTGTTTGGATCGTAACCCAGTCGAGAAATGGCTCTTACTTCAGTAGCGCCTTCTTCAAGATACAACTGCCCACCAAAAGTCTGGGATACGTTGCCCTCTTCGGTGCCGCGCACTTCAAACTTACCACCAGCTAAGCGCACTGAAGTCAATCCGTTCGTGACGAAGTTCGATTGTGAAAAGGTTCCTGGAGATGGGTTGGTATCCACCAGTTGAATCCGAAGAGTTCCTTCTTCAATACGCAGATCAGATAGGCCAGCATTGCCACGCATTTCCAAAGTTCCAGATCCAGCTTTTTCGAAAGTATCTGTGCCTGAAATACTTCCCAAAAATGACGCCACTGTACGTTCATGACCAATTTCAATGCGTGCTAAGTCTGTGAGTGTTAGTCCACGATTGGTTGACGAGTTGTTACCAACATACTGTAAGGTTCCTCCATTGAAGGTCAGGTTTCCGGCGGCTGCGCTGGAAGCACCCAAGCTACCAGCAACTCCACCATCTGTTAACGTTTGTGCTCTCAACACCCCCTCGGCAATGAACGTCACGCCGGTGTAACGGTTTTGGCCTGACAGCACCAGGGTTCCTCCCCCGAGTTTTTCCACTCCGATCGAAGGAGTGAAGGTTAATGTGGAACCCGTAGCACTATCCACGAAGAAATGATCCACGTTGATTTGGATATCAAAGTCATTGTAAAAGCCTGAGATTGTGGCTCCGGCAGGGATACCAGCTCCTTTCACAGGCATCCCAATGTAAAGATCCGAGATAGAAAGTCTCGAGGGAGTTCCTCCAACTCCTCCACTGGCGGCGATGAAAACACCATTGATTCGGCGCCGGTCAGAATTGGAGTAGGTGCCAAAAGATCTAAATCCGTTTTCAAAGGAAAATTCTCGACGAGAGCCGTCATAGAGATGATCGACGCTGATCACGATCGTGTGCATATCACGAATCTCCGCAATGGTTCCCCTTGAAACATTGTTGACGACCTCTGTAACCGTCATTCCTACAGCAAGGTTATCAGTGCGCTCCAAGCCTGTGATCAAACGTCGATTAGCACTGGTCAGATGACCTACTTTGGTGAATGCTGAACGATCTACGATTGGAGCACCGACAGTCAAATCTCCCAACTCGTTGTATTGGTGAAAAATAAAGTTTTGCAGGTTCCCTTGGTTTTCGGTCGTGAGTTCTCCCGCTCCGTTAAGAGCCGTATCATTGGCACCCACTGTTGGAGAAACCAGAACCGCGCCTGTTTGTATCACATTGACTTTCGTTGGGTCCAGATTGTCATTCCCGAAGTTGATCACTGATGGAAGATTGTTTGAAAAGCGGATAGTGTTGGTGATGGTTCCATCAGGACGGTCGTTGTTAGCCAAAACGACGTTCGTGTTCACATTGCTACCAAACCCTGTGCTGTAACTTGAATTGGGCAGAGGCGTCACAAAGCCATCCCCAAGGTTGGTCACATTCCGAGCCCAACCCAAGTCTTGGTTTCCATTGTCGTCGCTTCCTCCAGATAAGAAGGTGCCGGTCCCTCCATAACTTCCAAGGTCGGTCGTGGCATCCGTGCCTGATCTTGTGAGCGTGATGATATTGCCCGCGTTTGGATCTGTATTCACAAACGTAAAAAGAGCATTTGTGCTATTGGTATTCGCAGTCGTGGTGATCGTGTAAAGATAGGGTGATGCAATCGTTCCCTGGCCTGAGATGGTAGAAGTAATCGGTCCTGAAGCTGGACTATTCACAATCGCCACTCGGATTTTCCCGTTGCCAGATCCACCCGCAAGCTGATCATTGTCAGTGTTAGCCGTGAAAATCAGAGACGCAAGTCCAGCACGCTTTTCAGGTCCATCTGTGGCAAATGTAATGGTTCCACCCGAGCCATCTGTGATGAGATCAATCGCTGGACCAAAAGGGACTGCTGAGACTTTGAACACGGTGGCAGATGACACGCCGATCGCATAGTAAGTTGTATCCCCATTCAGAGGTGATGGGAGCGCGCTCGTGGAACTGAGACGCACAGGAGTTCCGTTGGCTAAGAAATGTGGACCACTGGTCGAAGTCAAAGAGTCTGAAATTGTATTCACGGTCACCGTCCGCGAAACCGTGCCTGGAATAATCCAGAAGGGTTGAACCAAAGCATCTCGAATGATGGCCCAACCGCCCAAAATGCTGTTACTGCCCATATTGAGCGTGTCAGTTTTGGCGATACGAGCGAGATCAAAATAAAGGGATGAACCGACGTTCCTATTGATGGCGTTCAAACGGATCGTGTTGGATCCACTTTCACGGAAAATCTTATTGGCCCCGGCCTGCAAACTTAGATTGTTGATGATCTCTTCGTGCACTGAATTGGAGTTGCCAGTAAGAACCAGGACTCCACCACGCCGTCCACCACCAAGGGTCAATGTGGCGTTATCGACCAACTTAGAACGATCCACGTTCGTATAATCCAGTTTGAGCGTGCCAGCTTGGACTGTGTAAAAACGACGACTGTTATCCAACACTGTCGAAGGGGAAATGTTTTCACCCTGCATGATCACAACCCCCTCACCCAATTGCGTGAGTCCTCGATTGCCAATTAAATTGCCTGTGAGAGTCAAGGAGGAGCCAGCCCCCAACGTAATGTTTGCATTAGCGGCTACATCAAAATTACCGGCCCACGTCGAGTTGCTGCCAATCGGTAAGTTGAGAGAGCCACCTGTGAATTTGAGCGTCTCAGGCGTGGAGTAATTTACATTGCGCAAATCCATGCGCCCACCCGCCAGATTCACACCCGCAGAATTGTTCGCATCCACCGCAGCATTGTAATAAAAGGCACCGCCGGTTGTGGTGAATGTCACAGGGGTGCTACTATTTTGAGCAGCAGCCACTTGAAAATTATTACCATCCGAATTGATCACATAATAAGTGACATTGGCAGAAATACCCGTTGGCAGCGCTGCAGCCACTCCCGTCTGCGACTGAGTGTTAAATACAATGGGAGTTCCGTTCGGAAGTTTTCCAACAAATGTGTGATTGCTCGGATTGGCTATGGTCGTGGCCAATGTTTTGAAATCGGCTACATAACGGACATTAGAACCATTGGAGGTCAAATTCAGTGCAGAACCACCTGGAGTGGCTGAAATTTGGAATGTCCCGGCATTCGAATTGATCACATAGTAAGGCTGATTTGAAGTGATCCCGCCAGGAACTGTCGTTCCAGAAAAGCGCGGGAAACTAACAATCGTTCCGTTTGGAAGGTCTCCAGTAAACACACCACTAGTTACGGATGTTGTCTTTGTGGTCGTTCCCAACGTATTGTTCGAAATCACGCCCAGAATACCTTCCAAGATGGTCGTGGAACCTGAGTAGTTACTTTCTTTTCCCAACAACCAATTGCCAGGACCAATCTTCAGCAAGGAACTGGGCTCAGACGGCGACCGATCTCCCAATTGAAGATTGAAGGTGTTATCGCCCGTGTTAACGCCACTCAGCGTAAGTGTTCGCGGCCCTTCTCCCACAAAAGCTATTGCGGAGGATGAGAATGTAGAAACAGAAGAGTTGTTGTTAACACCAAATATAATGCGGGCATTTTGTGTGTTTCCGTTTGCGATTAACGTGCCGGCATCTGGACCTGCTCCAAGCGTGAATGAGCGATCCGTTCTTTGGAGCCCCGTTAATGAGAAGGAAAGACCACCTCCATTCAAAACCAACCGACTGGCGGCGGAACTGATGCTAGCACCGAGAGCAGAAGCAGCTTCCGAAGAACTCACAGAAGTCACATCTAGAACGCCTTCTTCCACTCTAATCACACCGCTAAAGTTACTGGTATTGTTGTTGAGTGTTAGTCTGCCCGGGCCGCGTTTAATCAAACCAATAGAACGGTCACCGTCCTCTAGAGAACCCGCAAATGTCTGATTGTTCAACAGATCGAACGTCAAAGTCAGATCAGTCGTCGTGGACGAGTTGGAGATTGAAGAAGCCAAATTACCAGTGATCTCGCGAATCGTTTGATCTACGCCATTCAACAAAACCTGAGCACCATTTCCAAGGTTCAATCTCAAGCCCCCAGATCCCAAAGCATTGACGTGATTGAGTCTCAGGCTTCCGCTGTTAACGGTGATCGTATCTGAAAAAGTGTTGCTTCCCTTATACGTGTTGCTGCCGTTTAAAGTGATATCTCCTGTGGCTACGTTGAGATCCCCAGTGATGTTGTTGTTTCCATGAAGCACCATCTCACCTGCGAGCATGAACACACCTCCGATCGTATTGTTGCCATAGACATTGACCAATCCGTCGAAACCACCTTCAGTCTTCAAACCCCCACCAAAGAAATTCATGCTGGTGCCGTCCAGTTTCCCAAGATTAATCACACTGTTGGAGGAGTTGGATGAATCACCTCGCGGAGCCAATTCTAAAACACCCGTTGCAAACACCGGCGCTGTAATATTACCAACAAAGGTGTCGGAATTCGCAGTTCCCAATTCGATTCTTCCGCCAGCTTCTCCAACTGTTATCCCTTGATTCTCCGAAAGGCTGAGGCTGGCATTTAATTGCAACGTTCCACCATTGAGTTGGATTTGATTGGAGACTAGGCTCGACGGCGCTGTTCCAAGATTTGCAACAGATGAGATTCGAACCGTTCCGTTCGTGATGATGGTTTTACCTGTGTAACTGTTGGTTGAAGAGAGAATTAGAAGACCAGTTCCAGCTTTCGTTAGCGCAACAGAGCCACCCGTAAAAACACGAGGGACGTTGGTGAGTGATGTTGGGATAGGCTTGCTGACAGTGACCTGAGTGGCGCTATCTACGGTCAAAATCACCGTTCCTGGTGTAATTCCATCTCCAGTCAATGTCATTCCAGGCAACAGACCTGCGGTTCCACGTCCACCGACGAGTGTAACCGTGCTGGTATTCGCAGAAGTTGTAATGTTTTGTGAAGCCTCAAAATCTTGAATGGGGGCAGAAATGGTCAGTTGGTTGGTATTGACGTTCGTGATGAGTTCACCCGTTTGATTGCTCGCTGCTCCAACCGTCAAAACCGACAGCCCACCGCCGCTGATCGTCACATTTCCACCACTTGTCAGAATGCCGCCAGTCTCAACGGAAAGCAGTTGTCCATTTAGATTTAGGGTATGACCACCTTGAACATTGAGCGAATTAATCGCACG
The DNA here is from genome assembly GCA_027483245.1 of Verrucomicrobiaceae bacterium. Classification (GTDB taxonomy): domain Bacteria; phylum Verrucomicrobiota; class Verrucomicrobiia; order Verrucomicrobiales; family Verrucomicrobiaceae; genus Prosthecobacter. Next base: position 7,744 of record JAIXVB010000553.1, read on the forward strand.
CCTTGCATCAAGCGTTTGGCCAGCGGTCAGCTTAACATTGTCTATAGCTACCCAGGTGGTGGGAGAGTTAACTTTGTAATCGTTTGCTACCAGTGGAGTGACCCCTGTGCTAGCGCTGTATTTCACCCATTCATTGCCTGCGAAGGCCCAACCACCGATGATGCCATTGTCTAAAGTTGGAGCACTGGTAAAGAGTATTCTGTTTCTCTGATCAGTCCCCAAAGTATCCGTTGTGGTCGTGAACACATTGTTAATGTTTTGACGCCCAGCAAACTCGACCACCGAGCCTTGGCTACGTGTCAGATTATTAAAGGTTAATGTGGACGTCCGAGTATCAGCTGCCCGATAACCGATCACTTGAAGATGCCCTTGATTCAAAACCAAGTTCCCAAGCGTCTCCGAAAAACTAGCAGCGCTAGCATCATTTCTGAATTCAATGGCTCCACCTTTACTGACGATCGGAATGCTATTCGGCACTCGATTGGTGTTGTTTGAAAAGAATTCGTTGTCCAACAGCAACCGACCCGCGAATGCTGTTCCAATCGCATTCGGACGTCCTACGAGCGTAATGTCTGAGGCGGTGCCCGTGATCCGTCCATCTGTGTTGTTTGAGATGGTAAAATCCAAAGTTGCTCCATTCGAGATGGTCACACTTTGGTTGAGGGTGACTCGACGATTCACATAATCCACCGATAGAATAACAGCCCCACTGTGCTGAGCCAGCCTCATCCCGGGAACAAGACTTGCCGTGTTGTTCAATGAAATAGTCGTTGAGTTGCTTACAGCAGCCGCAGCCGTTTTTGAACTGGTGAATCCACTATCAAGAAGAAAGTCAGTGTTATTGATGGTTATTGAACCACCGTTCATGTTCAACACACCCTCTTGAAAAAAAGCGCTGCCATCGGCCACTTCAGGATCTGAGGTGGTGAAAACCGTTCCTCGAAGGTTCACCGTACTACCGGTATTGTTGAAGCGTCCAGTCGCATTCAGCCCACCAGTCAGATTAATCTGCCCTCGCAAATTGAGGTTTCTATTCACAGCACTATCACCAGCTACCAAAATACCACCCGAAAAGGTAGAACCAGCGTTTGCGCCAAAAAGGTTAAGTGTTCCATTGGTGGTTGTCAGGAGTCCAGAAATGCTTTGATTGGCATGCAGAGCAAAAGTCCCCGCCCCTGTTTTGGTGACACTTCCGGTGCCAGTAACAGCCAAGTTGCGTGACCCAGGAGCAATGGCAGATCCAGCCCCATCGGGATCCGCATAGGTTTTTACAAAATTCCAAGTCGTCCCACTCGCAACATTGAATATGACGGCACCGTTGTTTGTGATGTCACTTCGGAAATTGGTTGTTCCATCCAAGACCAAAGTTCCTGAATTCACCGTGGTTTGTCCGGTGTAAATGATGTTGCCACCACGCAAGGTGAGAGTTCCATCTCCATTCTTCGTCAGACCTAAACTGTAAGCGCCTGTCTGCCCACCCGACGCATCGGCTTGTTGCTGATTGTTGCCGGAGCCGTCACGGATAAATCCCGTGACAATCGAATCCGAGTGAACAGGGTTTGCCAACGAACCGCCCACGGTCAGTGTTGCTGGGGTGGACACACTTGTTTCACCTTCGCGGTTTTCGATCACAGCCAAACTCCCAATGTCCAAGATTCTACCAACTGTTTCACTTCCCCCCATGAGTTTGAAGTAGTTGTTTCGGCCGCTTCCCGAAAAGCTGTCGAATGTCAGTGTGGCTGAATCCTTGATTTGATCGAGATTCGTTCTGCCTTGGAGCAGCTGCAAGACTGCATGACCCGCTGTGCCATAAGTGGCATTGCCAACTGTGATGTCGCCTCCAATCGCGTTTCCAACAGTCGCTCCTAACTCGACCTGCGCATTGGTATTGGTCGTGCCACGATTCCACAATTGGAGAGAAGTCGATGAGGCAGAACTATCGCCCGTAAGGGCTAGAACTCCGTTGCCTGTACTTGTAAGACTACCATTGCCACTGAGTGCGCCCGTAATAGTGACCCTTCCAGACGTAACACGTGCATTCAATTGATCTTCGAGTGTGACGTCCGCATTGATGACATCATTACCGCCCTGAAATTTATTAAAGTAAGAATTGCCACCTCCTGATAACCCAGAATCAAAAGTTAAACTCCCTCCGTTAGCACCAGGATCGAAGGTGTATATTTGCGTTCCCGATAAGTCACCAAGGGTGAGTTGACCAACCACTCGATTTCCATCCAATGTGATCACTCGATCAGCCGTAATATCGTTATTAAAAGTGATGAACGAAGCCACTCCTCCAGGAACAGGCGGTTCAATAGTTACGGTCGGATTTCCAGTGTATCCTGAACCTGGATTGGTGATCACAATGCTAGCTACAGCACCATTTGGTGACAGGGTGGTTAAAGCAGCGGCTCCACTTCCGCCGCCACCCGAGAATGTAACTCTAGGAGCAGAAGTGTATCCTAAGCCTGATGAAACGATGTTAACAGAGCCTACTGCACCCGAGTTGGCAATCGTTACTGTGGGCGCACTGGAATAATTTGAACCCCCATTGGTGATATTAAAACCAGTGATGATTCCATTCGTTATGATGGCGGTCGCTACCGCTCCAGAGCCTCCTCCACCTGAAAGAGCTACGGTAGGAGCTGTCAGAAAACCTCCGCCTCCATTCACAACGGCAATCGATACCAGTGATCCATTCGAAATAGTTGCGGTTGCTGAGGGTGTAGCGAACCGAGCAGCGGTAGCCGCGGCATTCTGGAAAATGCCAGCATGCGCCCACCCTGAAGGGGTGCTCCAACTGCCATTCGCATTGAGTGTGGAGCCCCCATCAACACTGATCTGTGCCAGTGAATAGCTCTGCGTTGAGATGATCATCCCAAACACCAGGAACGAGAGACTTATTCTCCCGAACAAAGAATGGAGGGTTCGAAAAAGCTTTTTCATAAAAATCAAAGGCTGAGGTTGGATTGCCTTTCCAAGAAACTATCGTCAAACTTCAAGCACCGGGAGCACCTGTCGTTCTTGCAATCAGCTGTGAAATCGATCTCACTGGAAATCCTGGAGGAGGATTATCGAAATCGAAATCAGGCAGTGGTGCTGAAACCAGTTTAATGGTGACACGACGAAGATGGTTGTTGATCTGGCTCGTTGCCGCATTTGTCAGGAGGTGAACATCTGAATCAGGCACATTCACCCTGGCCACATATGAAACGAGCAGACTGAAGTCTGGATTACTGGTATCGATCTCCAATCCCTGATCGTCAAAAAAGCGATTGTTTGCACTGATGGTGTCCGAATTTGTGTTAAGCAGTGCCCAATCCATCGCCTGCATTTCGGCAATCAGTTGGTCGGCGATGCGGGTTTCGGCCAGTTCGTTGGCTGTTTTGCGGGACATCTCAAGGCCATGGGGCAAGAGGCCTAGAATGGTGACCACTCCCAGGGCCATGATGCCGACGGCGAGAACGACTTCAACGAGCGAGAAAGCCGCAGTGCGAGTGGACGAACGGGGGGATGGGATGAGCAGTTTCATGGTCGGGGAGAGGCCTCCGGGTCAGGGTTTCAGACAACAATTTCCGGTTTTTTGTTGAGATTACCTTGATGGGCCATGTAGCGTCAATTCAAATACATAGTAAATACCGAAGCATGAAGGTCCTGGAGCTGTTCATGCAAACAGCTCAGCGGATCTTTGACGCAGTATTCCCAGGCGTTTTAAAGCCCCACGACCTGCGCAGCACCATCCAGGAGTTCGACTCGCAGCGTCTTGACGTCTCCTGCATCACGAGTGACGAGGATCGAGATCCGATGCACGCCGGCGCTTAGTTGCAACTCAGGGGTGGCGGTGAGCTCTTTGAGCTCTTGTTCATCGACGACCACAACGATGCCTTTGATATTGCTGAGTCCGAGTTTCACCTTGCCTGCGGCTTCCAGTTTGAGGCCGAATTGGGCGATTTTGGGGAACCAGGGATACATCTTTAAAGGCACCGCAAGACCATCCAGAGGCAAATCACCCGACACGCGGCTGAATTCGATCTGCCAGGGGTAAGGGTGCTTCACGTCGTGCAGGGCATGCAGGCCAACATGGCGCACGTGATCGATGTCTTCTTGACTCATCGGTCCCATCACACGCCAGGTCCGCACATAGGTGTTGGGTTTGATCTTGTAGTCCCCTTCCCGGCCGAGTTCGGACAGAAAGCGCACGAGATCGACGAACTCATCCTCGCGCAGGCTGGCGGTCAAACCGGGGGGCATCATGCTGGCGGGGCTCATTTGGCGGCTGGCGATGTCCGCTTTGGCCACTTTTTGCAGCTGATTGGCAGGGTCACGAATCACGATCTCATTGCCACCGTCCTGGACGAGGCCACCGCTGACCACGCGACCGTCCTTGGTGCTGACGATGATCATGTGGTAGCCCTCTTTGATCTTCTTGCTGGGCTCGAGAAGGCTTTCGATCAGGTAATCGACCGGTGCACTGCCACCGATGCTGACCAAATTCGGCCCGAGCACACCGCCGGCGTCGCCGATGGCATGGCAGCTCTGGCAGAGCAGTTGTTGGCGGCGGTAGATGGACTCCCCGCGTGCGGGATCCCCATGTTCTTTCACCTTGGCGACCAATGCAGCCATCTGCTCGGGGGTGAGGGATTGATTCATCGGCTTCACACCACCGGCCTGACGCAGCGCGTCTTCCAGCGGGCCTTTGATGCCACGGGTGGAGACCATGCGCACCGCTTCCACGGCCACCATTTCAGGCAGCTTTTTGCCTTCCAGTTCCTTCGCCAACACACCCGGGAGCTGCTTGTTTTTCAAAAATGCGGTCAAGATCGGTGTCGCTTCCTCCACGCTCTTGGCCGTAGCCAGGAACTCCACCGCACGTTTCGCTGCGAGTTGTGGGCCGACATCCGTCAAGCCCTGGACCACCAGACCGCGCAGAGCCGAGTTTTCTTGGAAGACCTTGTCAAAAAAGTCGCGTGACTTGGTGCCGCCCAGCTTGGCGAGGCCCTGCATGGCACCATCGCGGATCGGCGGCTGCGTGTCTGCACCGATCAGAATCGTCTGCAGCGTCTCCCGGGTGGATTCCACCTTCCAGGCACCGGCCAGCAAGGTCGCGCGATGGACAATCTCCGCGCGTGGGCTGGTCAACCAGGCCTTCACGATCGCCTCCGCACCTTCAGGTTTCACGGCGCGGGTCATGCCAGCCTTCACCAGCGCATCCATCAGGCCCACCACCTGCTCCGTCAGAGCCGGGTCATTCACCATGTCGGCGATCTGCTTCGCCTGGGCCGCATCGGCCGAATCTCCGGCCATGGCCAGCACCGCAGCGGCATCTTCAGCGCCCAGCTTGCCTGCTTTTAAAGTGACGAGCAGAGGATTCAGGGCCTCACTGCGACCGGTCGCCTTCATCGCATAGACGAGGTGTTTCGGGCTATCGTTGAGCTTCAGCTCCCCCTTCAAAGCCAGCGGCAGCCACATGTCAGCCTGCTCACGTGCGGTCAGCTCCAGCAGAAAGTCCAGGCTCTCATCCATCGGTAAATCCAGGGCACGCAGCGCCAGTTCAAAGGCCTTGGGCTGGCGCATCTCCGAGAGCACCGCGACTGCCCAGAGGCGCACCTGCGGGTTGTCATCCGCCACCCCCTTGGCCAGCACTTCCAGCGCCTCCGGCAGCTCCTTCCAGCGATGACTCAGGATGCGCAGCGCCGCCGCCCGCACTCGGGCATCGGGGCTGGCATAAAGCTCGCGCCACAGCTTCGGTGAGAATTTGTTCAGCCCCTCACGTGCCCAGGCCACCTCCAGCAGTGTGTGCCCGTAATTCGCATCCGTCTTGTCCAGCGCCTCCGTCCAGGTCTTCAGCACGGGGATCACCTCGGCAGCCCCGCGGGCACGCAGTTCCTGCTTGGCAAAGTGGCGAGACCACTTCCGATTCGACTTCAACAGTTCCAGCAGCTCCGTCACTGGCGCTCCCACGATCTTCGGCATCTCACTGAGGGGACGCCCCTTCGCGGTGATGCGCCAGATGCGGCCATGCACGAGGTCACGGCGCGGGTCGCGAAAGTCCACCTCACCGTGTTGGATGATCGGGTTATACCAATCCGCCACATACAGCGCGCCATCGGGCCCCACTCGGATGTCGATCGGGCGGAAGGCGCGGTGGTTGGAGGCCAGCACATCGGCCTCCTGCTTTGCCAAGTAGCTGCTGCCATTGGGCGTCACTTTAAAGCGATTGATGCGATTGCCGCGGAAGTCATTCGTCACCCACGTGCCCTGCCAGTCCTCAGGCCAGTGCGGATCATCCAGCACATCCAGCCCGCACTGTTTCGGCTGCCCAGGGCTCAGGCCACTCAGCGTCCGCTTCGCCCCGGGTGAGGTTTTGAAAACACTGCCGGGGAAGATGTAGTTCAGCCCCTCACCGCCAGCACCATCTGTGGCAAAAGACTGACCCCATTGATCAAACTCATAACCCCAGGGATTGATCAACCCCTTGCTAATCACCTCCAGCCGCCGCGTCTCGGGGCGAAATTCCCAGACCCCACCGCCCATCAACCGGCGCACCCCGTGGGGAGTCTCGATGTGGCTGTGGATGTAGATCGATTGCAAAAACGACAGCAGCCCCTCGGGTGTGTGCCGCATGGTGTGCAGCAAATGATGCGTGTCCTCCGTGCCGAACCCACTCAGCACCACCGTGCGTTCATCGGCTTTCAGATCGCCGTTCGTGTCCTTCAGAAACAACACCTCGGTCGAATTCGCCACATACGCCCCGCCATCGCCGGGGATCACGCCGGTCGGGATGTGCAGATTCTCCGCAAACACCGTCGATTTATCCGCTTTGCCATCGCCATTGGTATCCTCCAGCACCACCACCTGATCCTTCGTGCCATCGCCCGGCTTGATCTGCGGATAGGTCGTGCTGCTCACCACCCAGAGACGGCCCTGGGCATCCCAGTTCATTTGCACCGGCTTCGCGATCATCGGCTCCTGGGCCCACAACGTCACCTCCAGCCCCTCCGGCACCACAAATCCAGCCTTTTGCACCTCAGGATTCGGATCCGGCAAATCCGCCGTGGACTTCGGTTGAGAAGCCAGCGCGGCAGAGGACATCAGAGCCAGAGCGAAAGAGAAACGTAAGATCATAAAAAAGGCAGCAGCATCATACGACGCGGCAGCGGGGATCTGGCAAGAGTTCTCTCGGGGAAAAGCACACCGCAGCCCTCAAAAGCGCAAGGCTCCAGAGTTCCGATCACCGGCCAGCTAGCGCAGAAGCGAGGAGAAATCATCCACGCGGGAATCCAGAACGCGCACACGCCACGGCAGGGAACTCGGGAGCGCTCCAGAGGAAAACAGGCGCGCACTCAGCAGGTGCACAGACCCAGTCAACGAAATCAGGGCTTCACCGAAACAGCTCCAAGGCGCACCTCAAGACTTCCCTCGGCCACCGAAAGAACCCACAAGCTCACCCAAGCCTTCGATGAGCAAGTGCATCCTTTGGGTGGGCAAGTGCATCGTTTGGATGGGCAAGTGCATCGTTTGGATGAGCAAGTGCATCGTTTGGATGAGCAAGTGCATCCTTTGGGTGGGCAAGTGCATCGTTTGGATGGGCAAGTGCATCGTTTGGATTGGCAAGTGCATCGTTTGGGTGAGCAAGTGCATCGTTTGGGTGAGCAAGTGCATCGTTTGGGTGAGCAAGTGCATCGTTTGGGTGAGCAAGTGCATCGTTTGGATGAGCAAGTGCATCGTTTGGATGAGCAAGTGCATCGTTTGGACTCGCCAGTGCATTCCTTCGGTGCGGCGCGGCCAGGCGTCCTCGTCCAGAGGATTCACGTGGGAAGGGGTCCGATGCCCGCCTTCTCCAGGTCGCTTCGCCCATGCCCGCCGCCCGGAAATTTGTTTTTCCACTGCAAGCTGCCGGGGATTTGGCTGTTCTATCTCGACTGATTTACCCCGACCATGAAACGCCTGCTCTCTCTCCTGTGTTTGCCCCTGTCTGCTCTGGCTGCCGAGGCACTTCCTGATCCTGCGGAGGTCACAGCCGCCATGAAGAAGGCGACGGCTTATTACACCACCAAGCTGGCCGTGCACGGCGGCTATGCCTCAGCCTGGAAGAAGGATCTGAGCACGGGCATCACGGAAGCGCATGAATCCAAGACGCTGATCTCCATCCAACCTCCGGGGACCACGACCGTGGGCCTGGCGCTGGTGCGGGCTTTTCGGGCGACAGGAGATACCCAGTTCCTGGAGGCGGCAAAGGCGGCAGGCAAGGCCCTGATCGCGTGCCAGCTCTCCAGCGGGGGGTGGGCCGATGATTTCGATTTCGCTGAGGAGAAGAGCAAAGAATGGCATCTGCGTCAGCAGGTGTTGGCAGGGGACAAGGAGCCCGGGAAGCGGCGCTATCGCAGCACCTTGGACGATCATAAAACGCAGTCGGCCCTGCTGTTTCTGCTGGAGCTGGCCTACCTGCCGGAGTGCCGGGAAGACGCGGCTTTGCAGGCCTGCCTGACCTTTGGCCTGGACAGTCTGCTGGGCGCGCAATACCCGAACGGAGCCTGGCCGCAGCAGTTCGAGGGACCAGCGGACGCTCGCACACCCGTGCTGAAGGCCAGCTACCCAGAGGACTGGCCACGCAAGTTTCCAAAGGCGAATTATGTCAGCTATTACACGCTGAATGATGGCAACCTCCAGCGCATCCTGGAGGTGCTGCTGCGCGCGCATGAGCTGGTGAAAGAGGAGCGTTTTTTGACCGCCGCGAAGAAGCTGGGCGACTTCCTCATCCTGGCGCAGATGCCAGAGCCGCAGCCGGGCTGGGCACAGCAGTATGATCATGAGATGCACCCTGTGTGGGCGCGCAAGTTTGAGCCGCCCAGCGTGACGGGTGGGGAAAGCCTGGGGGCGATGGAGACGCTGCAGGAGCTGCACGTGGTGACGGGCGACGAACGTTACCTGAAACCTCTGGCGGCAGCCTTTGAGTGGTATGCGCGCTCAGCGTTGCCAGATGGAAAGTATGCGCGCTTTTATGAGCTGAAGACGAACAAGCCGCTCTACTTCGTGAAGGACACCTATGAGCTGGTCTATGACGATGGCAATCTGCCGACGCACTATGGGTTCAAGCTGGACTCCGTGCAGCGGGATCTGGAGCGGCTCAAAGAGCGGCTGAAGATGCCTCGTGAAGAGGCCTTGGCGAAGCGTGCCGGACCAAGCAGCGAGAAGAGCTGGGCCAGCCGTGCCAAGGGAGCCGCGGGCAAGGTGCAGGCAGCACTGAAGTCGCAAACGCCCGAGGGCTATTGGCTCAAGGGAGAGGAGATCGATGCAGGCGAATTCGTGAAGCACGTGCAAGCGATGACGATCTATGTCGAGGGTGCAAAGAAGGGCGGTGAAGTGTTTGCCAAAATGCGCCCGTGAGGATCAGAGCGCGGCGCGTGGCTGGATCAGGAGTGACTGCCCTTGGCGAAAGGGCGTGAGCTTCAGGTGATCCGGCCAGACCTCCAGGCCGACGCTGCCACAGAGTTCGAGATCCATGAGGGTGATGCGCTGCTGTTCGCAGTGTCTGATCAGATGCGCGGGCAGGTTTTCACTCGGGTCACGGCTGTCGTGGGAGCTGATGATGACCTGCGGCTGGACATGGGTGAGGAAGTCGGGAAGGGCGGAATGATCTCCCGGATGTTGATGCCGGATGAGGACGTCACAGCGCAGATGCGGCAGTCTTTCCATGAGCCGCTTTTCGGTGACAAATCCTGAGTCGCTGAGGCAGAGGATGCGCGTGGAGCCGATCTTCAAAAGCAGAACCAGAGCACGATCATCGGCGAGGTCATGGAGGTCCTGTGCACTGGGATACAGGACCGTGGCGGTGGCATCGGCGGAGATGGGCAGAACAGCGTCGATGCCATGCCGTGTCCAGGCGGGTCCATCCGGCATGATCTGAGGCATGAGCGCCTGAAAACCGGTGAAGAGGAAGTCGCGCGACCAGGGTTCCAGCTGACTGGTGTGAACCCGAGGAGGCTTCATGAGACGCAGAGCCAGCGGGGCGGCGCCGATGTGGTCCATGTCGGCATGACTGAGCACGAGAGCTTCCAGACGATCAACTCCCTGAGAGCGCAGATACGGACGCAAGATGCTGCGCCAGGGCCTGACATGGGCGGTGTCCAGCAGCCAATTCACCTGCCCCACACGCAGGTGGCTGGCGGCTCCCCCATGCGGGATGTGAAAGACCCGCATCTCTGCCGGGGCGGGGTCTTTTTGAAACCGCAGATCAAGGGTGAAATTACCCCCTGGCCAGGAGGCGAACCAACCCGCGACGGTGACCATCAGCCACGCGAGCTTGGCATTGATCAGATTCAGACCCAGCACCAGGGCACCGAACTGACAGGCGGCCGCCAACAAGCTGGCACAGGTGAGGATGAGGCAGAGGCCGGAGGCAGGAACGAGCAGGAGATTGGCCACCACCGCCACGGGAGTGACCGTCTGGAAATGGCCGATCATGAAGAGCAAACTGCCGGCCCAGGCCGTGATGGAGACACAGACCAGCGCTGCCGTGAACTGCCGACTCCAGGCGACGAAGCGTTGTCGTCTGCTGGCGAGCATGGGTGGCAGGAAGGGGTCCAGTTCATACCATCGACGCAGGCCATTCAGCAGGCCTGCGGTGCCCAGGGCGATGGCCAGCAGCACTCCGAACGACAATTGAAATCCGACCAAGAACAATTGGTTAGAATCCATCAACAGCAGCACCAGGGCCGCCGCGCCGAGGGTATTGGTGAGCTGAGATTTCCGATGCAACAGAGGCGCGATGAGCAGGATGGAAATCATGAAGGCAGCCCGTGCAGCCGAGGGTCGCCAACCTGTGATGAAGGCATAGGCAAAGACCAGGAAGATGAGCAGCACCATGAGCCGCTGAGTGCCCACCCCACGCAGCAACCAACTGGCGATTTGCGCGAGCATGACGACGTGCAGCCCGCTGACGGCGAAGACGTGAAGGGTGCCGCTGTCACGGAAGGCATCTTCGATGTCCTCACCAGCGGCATCGGAGGCGCCGAGTGCCATGGCCAGGATGACGGCGGCATGCGGCGCTTCATTTTCCATGCCCAGAGAGAGCTTCTCAGTGATCCACTGGCGGGAGGACTCCGCAGCCTGAAGCAGGTGGTAACGCAGCGCCCAGGAATCGGGCGCGATCCGAGTCACGCTCTGAGCCTGGAACTCAGCGATCCAGCCCATGCGCAGACCGTAGTCAACGGGATCGAATTGACCGGGGTTCATCGGCCGCTTTGGCAGCGCGATCTTTCCCTGAATCTCATGCTCGCCGGGTCCCTCGAGTCGATACCCTCGTGGAAGAGCCACTCTGACCTGCATCTGCATGGGCAGGTAGGGGCCGGCATCTCCCCAGCGCAGATGCGTCACTTCCGCCAAGGCCGTGCCTTCATCCAGCTCAGCGCCGTCGGTCCAGGGATACAGGCGCGCTTTGATCCCCGCTTCCGCAGGCCGATCGGGGAGAGCTAGCAACTGATGGCGCAACGGATGCTGATAGGTGTGCTGAAGTCGTTGCGCATGGAGCAGCATGAACGCCAGTAAAACAGCGGGCACGAACTTCCACAGCCGTGGTCGATGAAGGGCGGGCAGGCCGACGACGACGGTGGCGAGGCCAAGCGCAAGACTCGGGGCCAGCTGCTGTTGATCCGCGATGAGGATGCCCGTGACGGCGGTCGTGGCTAACACAAACAACGGATGTCCACGCAACCAAGTGAGGAGTCGTGGCAGCCAATCCATCGCGAGCTTAAAAGAGAAGAATGGAGGCAGCTTCAGTTCACCGATTGACTGGCAGCCTTGAGCCGCTGTTCGGTGATGAGCTTGAATTCCAGCTGCTCCAGCTCATGCAGCTTGTGGTGTGCATTCGCCGCATGGCGGGTGCCCGGGAAGTCTGCCATGACAGACTCCAGCAGGGCCCGGGCGGCGCTGTAGTCTTTGAGCGTGTCCATCTGGATCTCAATGATACGGAAGCGCAGAAAGACGGCGTCTTCATCCGGCCAAGTCTGCGCCCTGAGCTGCTGCTGAAGCACGCTCAAAGCACGCTGCGGATCCTGCAGCTTTTCGACACAGATTTTAACAATCTCCGCGATGGGAAAGGTCTGCGCGGGATCTTCCTGGAGTGACTTCTCATGCTCAGCGATGGCACCTTCATAATCCCCCTGAGCCAGTTTCGCGGCAGCCTTCACGCCATCATTCACGCGGATCATTTCACCGGACGAATAGACGGCGGTGCCGACAGCTTCGCCGAACCAAGTCACCCCATATTTCACCACCAGGAGCCCGATGATGACCCCGAGAGCGATGAAATAAACGAAGGACATTCCGACATCGTCCTGCACCTTTTGCCAGCCCAAGCGGGCTAAGCCAAAGAACAGTCCAATGAGGCCCAGCCTGATGATGAGCGTGCGATTCATGCAGGCAGGCTAATCGAAAAGGGGGCCGCTTGGCAAGCGCGGTCAGGGTTTGGTCACTTCGACGCCAGCCTCTTTGGCGACCTCTTCTTTTTTCTTCTGAACGGCGGCATTCGAGAGGTCCAGCAGCTTTGGAGCTTCGCCACCTTTTGGCACGTAGTTCAGAGCGATGCCATTGATGCAGAAACGGCGTTTCGTCGGGGTCTTCGCCGAGACGGACTCGCCTTCAAAAACATGGCCCAAATGCGCTCCGCAGCGTTTGCAGAGCGTCTCCACGCGCCTCATGCCATGAGAGTTGTCCACGCGTTCGAACACATTTTTCGCGGTGGAGGCATCGTAGAAAGAAGGCCAGCCACAGCCGGAGTGGAATTTTTCTTTGGAGGTGAAGAGCTCCACGCCACAGCAGACGCAGTAATAGGTGCCCTCTCCCTGCTTCTCGAATTCCTCATAAATCGCGCCATACGGACGCTCGGTGCCGGCTTGGCGGGTGACGGCGTATTGCTCCGTGGTGAGGAGTTTCTTCCATTCGGCTTCACTGAGTTGAATCTCGGGCTTGGGCATGGCGGGGGCGGTGGGTTTGTCTTCAGCACAGGCGGTTCCGGCGAGGGCAGCACTGGCAGTGAGGATGAATTGGCGGCGATTGTTCATGGCTTGTTAGATCAAACGTGGGAGAACGCTCAGTGTTTGCTTATTCCAGCGAAGTTCAGTTTCCAGCCAGACGCAAGGCCTCTTCCAGTGGGATGCCATCGAGGGGCATGTATTTGAGAGCGCCGAAGCGCGCCTGATCGCCCTGCAAACCGATGAGCCCCGTCTGGATCAGCGGCTCTGAAGTCGTGGCTTCAGCGATGATCTCGTCTCGGAGCCAGACGACCAGCTTGCTGCCCACCATGGCAAAACGCATCTGGATGTGATCAGCGGATTTGAGCGCGGTTTTGAGTGGCTTCCGAACCAGTTCTTTTTCTCCCGTGGCCGTGACGGCACCAATGACAACCTCCGTGGCGGTCAGCCGGGTAAAGTGAGCGCAGCGTCCCGGCAGGGCACGTGTCATGGCACAAACATGCGAGGTTTGATCCAACCAAAACACGGTGAATTGCAGGGCCAAGTCTCCATACACCTTCCCGGGAGTGGGCTGCCAAAAGTGGTCGTTGCTGAGAGAGACGCCATCGCCACGCAGAATGACATTGTCCGAATCGGACTTGGCCTTGGCGAGGTTAAACGCCGTCCAAGAGGCGGAGGCGCGTGGGTGATCGGGGATCCCCACTTCATAACACGCACCGGCTTCGGAGAGGCCCTCGAGATTGATGATCTCAAAATCACGACAGCCATCCAGGTTCGCCCCATAAAGACCGACTCGACCACTTTCAGGCGCACGATTTTCAATCCACTCAACCTGGCCCCCGGCGGTGCGGGCGTGGAGTCGCCGGCCGATGGCATAGAACTCGATCCAATAGGGCGTCGCTGTCGCAACAGGTTGCTTCAGTGCCTGGCGCGCCAACACGGTGAGCGGGGGAGAAGCGGCGGGATCAAAACGGCGCAGCAGAATCTCACGCCCATCGGGGGAAAGGCAGGCGTGGACATTCATCCCGGATTGCTCATGCAGAACCAGCTCTGGAGTAATGTCCCGATGCTGTCCCAAAAAGGAAGCTCGCACGCCCCACTGCTGTCCAATGGCTTTGTCAGGCTGCAACGAAGGGCTGTGAAGGACCTGCCACCAACCAGCGGCATCTTCCTCGATTTCGGCAGCGTTCGGCTTCACCCCCGCCCAGCGAGCCCGAGGAAAATCACGCTGCAAGCCCTCTACCCCCACGACGGTCGCTGCACTGCGCGGGAGCGGCTGAAAGGCAACTGGTGTAGGCGCGGTCACGGTCGGGCTCAGCGGGCGAGACAGGGCGATGATGATCACTGTGACTGCGACCAGGCCGAACCAGAGCCAAGGCAGCAGACGAGAAGAAGTGGAAGGTGACGACTTGGACCGTCCGCCGAGATCGCTGTGCAGCTCATCCAGCGCTGCCTTCATGTCCAAGGCGCTGGCATAACGCTGCTCACGGTCAGTGCGCATGGCTTTATCCACGATCTCATCGAGCCGAGGATCGGACTTTTTGATCAAACCCGAGGGCAGCTCGAAGCGTCCGCGCGGAATCTGCCCGGTGAGCATGAAATACAGCAGGACGCCCACGGAATACAGGTCGGCCCGCGCATCCACCGCGATGCCAGGAAGGAGGGCCTCTGGCGCGGCATAGTCCGGCGTGCCCAGGGCCATGTGGGTCAAAGTCAGGCCGTAGCCCTGCTGGTCCAGGACTTTGGCCAAGCCGAAATCAGCAACCTTCACCTGTCCATCTGCCGCGAAAAGGATGTTCGCGGGCTTGATGTCACGATGCACAATCCCCTGCCCATGAGCGACTGCGAGCGCCGCACAGATCTCTGAAGCGATCTTCACCGCACGAGCTGGATTGAGGAGGCCTTCACGGGTGATCAGGCGTCCCAAATGCCCGCCCTCAATGAACTCCATCGCCAGATAAAGAAGGCCATTCGAGGACTGCCCTGCATCGTGAACCTGAACGATGGCATCATGCTTCAACTTGGCCATCGTCTGCGCTTCTTGACGGAAACGCTCGGCGGAGAGCAGCGGTTCATCCCCACGCCCGGGAGCCAAGATTTTGATCGCCGTGCGTCGGTTGAGGAAACGTTGATTGGCCTCATACACGGCCCCCATGCCACCACGCCCGACATAGGCCAGGATGTCAAACTGGGTCAGTTCATCCTGCAAATCGGAGGGCGTGGGAGGCTGCCACTCCGAGTCCGACTTGGCCGAATGGGTCAATCCAGGAGCCGCCGCTGCCAGCAGCCCCGAAAGAGCCGCATCTGACAGTTCGTCATGAGCAGAGTCGGAGGCGGCAGAATGCATTGAAAGAAGGAGTGTGAGCTTCCTTGTAAAGCCTTCTACCCCAGATGCCAATCCACAAAACCGCGATGACACATCCGCGCTACTTTTGAAAAACCGACATCAGATGTGCGAGTTCATCCTCCACGTCCTGGAGGTTATCCACGGTTTGTAGGACTTCCTGGCGTAGCAGCACGCGGTATTCCTTGAGCAGTCGGTGCAATGACAAGCGCAGGTAACCTTCCGCCACGCCTGCCTCCTTTGCCAGCGCCTTGGTATCGTAGCCCGTGAGGCTGCCACCACTGAGAAGCACCGGCCGCAGCACTCTGAAAATCACGCTCTTGGACTTGTTCTGATAGGACTCACCCAGGGTCTTCAGCACCCGCTTGAGCAGTTCCTGGCTCCATTTGCGCTCAAAAATGCGCTCGGGGGTATCCCCATCCGAAAGCTTTTCTTTTTGATAACGGCGTTCGGCCTCTGAGAGGTCTTCCAGGGAGGTTTCGGCGCGTTTTCGATGACTCCGACTCTCATGCCAGTTCAACAGAAAGCGATGCAGCGCCGTTCCCAAATAACCGCGCAAGCGACCACGCCCCTCATCGGCACGAATCAAGGAATCATGCGCCAGCAAACGTGCTAAAAAGTCATGCAACGCGTCTTCGGCATCGTGATGATCGAGACCCCGCCTGCGGATGTAGCAGTAAAGGGGGTAGTGATACTGCGCGCAAAGGTCATCCAGCGCTCGCCGACTCATCACCTCATCATCACTCTTCAAACGCCGGATCAGCGTCCAGTGAGTGGTAGGAAATCGTGGGTCATTCGCCTCAGACATCTGGCGATTATGAAGAAGCCTCCAGTGACTTCAATCTATTCCTCATCACTACGGGGACGACTCATCGTCACCAGAGAGGTTCTTTTCACTCTCCACGCAGGTCATAGCACAGGATGCGCGGGCTGCTTTTCCGATCCAGTCCCTCTGCCTGCTGATGCACATAAAGCAGCCCGTGACTCAGGGCAGGCAGACTCCAGGTATTCAGGGCATAAAAGAGCTGCGCGCGCCCCAGCTCCTCACAGCCCTGCGGACTCAGCTTCAGCCAATGGAGGCTTCCTGTTTCACCAAGGCAGAGAAAAGCCCCGTCCACCTTCAAGAGGCTCGCACGCAAGATGCTCAGACGCATCGGTTTGCTCCGCCCCTGTGCCGCACCAAACGCCGCATCTTCCCACTCGATGTTTTTTTCCCAAACCTCCGCGCCCGTATCAGCGTTCACGCAGACCAGACGAGAATTGTTTTCTCGCTCGCCATCAATCGCATAGAGATGCCCATCTTGATAAATCGGGGTCATCCAATGCACGCCGATCTTCGGGGACTGCCAGACTTCACGTGCCTTGAAACTCGCGTCGAATTCCACCATCACACCTCCGAGCGGTTTGTTCTTCGGATAACAGGTGGTGATGAAGACGCGGTTCTTTTCGACAATCACCACCGGGCTGCTACCGGTCGCCTGGATGTATTCTTCATCCCGCCAGGGAAAGCGATCATGCAGCGCACCTGTGGTTGGATCGATGCAGAGCAGCCCGCCGATGGCTGGATCACTTTCACCGCCCGCATAAATCACCACCTTGGTTTGGCCATGCAGTTTCGCCAGCACGGGCGAGGCATAACTGGCCCCCCATTCATCTTCCACCTTCCAGAGTTCCTGACCGGTCTTCAGATCAAAGGCTGCCACACAGGTGCCCTTCGTCGCCAGCTTGGCAGCACGATCCTGTCGGCTCTCAAAACCATCAAAGACCTCCGCTTTGCCCCCCACATTCACGATGACTTTTCCCTCGAAAATCAAAGGAGAGGACCCCGCGCCGAAAAAGTCCTGCGGCACTCGGTAGTCCTTCCGCAGATCGTGCTTCCACAGTTCCTTGCCTGTTTTCAAATCATAGGCATGGAGTTCTGAAGTCACCCCCAGCGTCACCACCACGCCGTCTGAGATCACCGGACTCGCCCGCGGACCATTGCCAAATCCATAGCGGTCCTGATACTCGATCGGGTAACCTTGGGTCCAATAACGACGACCCGTTTCCCGCTGCAGGCACTCGACCGTCTCCTGGCCCTCCAGCGCATGAAAAATCACACAGCGATCCCCACTCAGAACCGGTGAAGTATAGCCCTCCCCCGTTTTCACTTCCCAAACCAGCTTCGGCCCCGTTTCAGGCCAGCTTTTCAGCAGGGGTTTTTCCAGAGACGAGGCATCATCGCTGGGCCCCAGCACACGCGGCCAATCCTGGGTCACGGCCCCCGTAGCGAGCGGCTTGGGGGCGGCATGAAAGGTGAGACGATCAAACCCCTCGGGCTCCTGGGCCCAGGAAACGCTGGAGAACAAACTGAGAAAGAAAAACAGGCTCGACGCTCGATTCATGCCTCGCCAGACTAATAACCGCTATGCAAAAAGCCATCGCCATCTTCACCTTCGCCGCCCTCAGCCTCCTCTCTTCCTGCACCAGCTGCCCCATGGGGCATGCCACCACCGCCAAAGGAAAGGTGGAGCACGTCGTCTTCATTTGGCTCAAAAAGCCCGGTGACGCCACGGATCGGGCACGAGTGGTCGCCACAGCCAAAAAGTTCAAAGCCGAAATCCGCGAGATCCAGCACCTCAGCGTCGGTCTGCCCCAGGCCAGCGATCGCCCTGTCGTGGATGACAGCTTCGATGTGGGACTGGTGATGCGTTTCGCCAATCCGGCGGACCTCTCCACTTATGAGAAGCATCCAGCGCATGTGAAAGCGGTGGAAGAGACCCTGAAACCTCTGGCCAAAAAGCTGCTCGTTTACGACATCGTCGCTGAGTAAATCCTCATTCCCTGCCCTGCTGCGCGATCCACGCCGCAGGCAGGGCGCAGGTCACAAAAAGACCTCAGTGACAGAATCACTGAGGTCTCAAAATGAGAGATAAACCTAAACCAACGCGATTAAGCGTCAGCCAGACCTTGTTCCTTGACCGTCATGGCTTGCTTGCCCTTACGACCGCGGAGATAATGCAGGCGAGCGCGGCGGACTTTGCCGTTCTTCACGACTTCGATCTTGGCGACCTTTGGGCTATGCACGGGGAACACACGCTCGACACCTTCACCGTAGGAGATCTTGCGGACCGTGAAGGCCTCGTTCAGACCTGCGCCTTTGTGAGAGATGATGATACCGGCGAAGATCTGGATACGCTCCTTGTCACCTTCAATGACTCGGGTGTGGATCTTGACGCTGTCACCCACGTTGAACGTAGCCACGTCCTTCTTGAGTTGTTCGGAGTCAATTTTGTCGATGATGGTGCTCATAATACAGATGATTTTAGCCCGTCCAGACGGTTCCCATGAGAGGCGAACCGGGTGAGGGGCGGGCATAGTGGATGCTTTCATTCTTTTCGCAACCCGTTTTTTCCTTCCTTGCTGGAGTCCCTGCCGCCGTCCATAAACCGACGACATGACCGCAGACTACCTCCTCATTGATGTGGGCAATGGCCGCACCAAGCTCGGACTCGCCACACGCGACGCCATCGTGGACCGTCGCGAACTGGCCACCCAAGGCGTCACCAGGGATCAAGTGCGGGAGATTTTGACCGGCTGGCACTTCCAAAAAGCCGTGCTTTCCAGCGTCGTTCCCGCCGTGGTTGCGGTTTATCAGGAGGCGGTGAAAAACCTCATCGTCCTGCGCCATGACACGCCCATGGGCATTGGCATTCGTTATCCGCAGCCCGAAAAAATCGGCGCGGATCGTTTGGCCAACGCCGTCGCTCTCGCCCATTTGCACGGCGCTCCAGGCATCGCCATCGACTTCGGCACGGCCGTCACCTTTGACATCCTCTCGGCGGATCATCATTACATTGGCGGAGTCATCGCGCCGGGACTGCGTTTGATGACCGATTACCTGCATGAGCGCACTGCCCTGCTACCGCGGGTGGAATTGCGCGAGCCCGCCAGCGCCATCGGCACTTCCACGGAGGCCGCCATCCTCGCGGGGGCTGCCATTGGTTATCGCGGCATGATCAAAGGCATCCTCGAATCCCTGCGTCGTGAACTGCCCTCCGGTCAGACAGCCCCGGTCGTCGCCACCGGTGGCGATGCCGCCTGGATCATCGCGGGCATGGAAGAGCCCATCCTGGTGGATCCTGACCTGACCCTGCACGGCCTGCGTTTGATCGGCAATCACAATGCCTGATTCGGCATCTTTCGGAGTTGGCTTGGCCTTGTCTGGGCACCTTTCCCTTGCACCCCCGCCCAGGCCGCGCATCCTCCGCGCCTTTTCCATGGCAGACTCATCCATTACTTCAGTTGGCATTGATTTCGGCGGCACCTCCGTGAAGCTCGGCGTCTGCCGTGGCGGCGAGCTGCTCTGCACGGACACTCCGATCATCACCGCAGACTTCGTCGGTCCGGCCGCCCTCATCACGGAGATGGCAGCGCGGGTGGCGAAGTTAAAGGAGACCTACCCTGACATCGCCGCTATCGGCGTGGGGGTTCCCGGGCTGGTCGATTTCGATCATGGCTTCGTTCATGTGCTCACCAATGTTCCCGGCTGGAAGCATGTGCCTTTGAAAGCCATCCTCAGTGAAAAAACCGGCCTGCCAGTCGTGGTGGAAAATGACGCGAATGCCATGGCCTATGCCGAATATCGGTATGGTGCCGGTCGCGGATTGAACAACGTCGTCGCTCTCACCATGGGCACGGGCATCGGTGGTGGCTTGATTTTAAATGGGCAGCTCTATCGCGGCAGTGGTTGCGCCGCCGGCGAGATCGGACAGATGAGCATCGACTCCGATGGCAAAGCCGGTCATTACGGCAATCTGGGTGCGCTGGAGAAATACACCGGCAACAAAGAAATCGCTGAGCATGCGGTGCTGCGTTACGCGGAGGCCCACATCACCAAGACCCTGGAAGAATGCACCCCGAAGAAAATCGCCGAGGCCGCTCAAGCAGGCGACGACATCGCGCGCCAGATTTGGGAAGAAATCGCTGACTGGCTGGGCACGGCCCTTTCGAGCATCGCTTGGCTGCTCAATCCCGATGCCTTTGTCATCGGCGGTGGCGTGGCTCAGGCAGGCGACCTCGTCTTCGGCCCCCTGAAACGCAAGGTGCAGTCCATGCTCAGCAGCGTCGTCTGGGAGCGCCTGCAGATCCTGCCCGCTCGCTACAGCAACGAAGCTGGCATCATTGGCAATGCCGCCCTCGCCGCCGATCTGGTCTGAGCGGATGTGAAATGAAGTGACGCAGAGCCTGCAAAGGGCAGCCGCGTTTTCACTGACCCATCGCCGACTCCAGCTTCATCCGCTGGATCTCAAACTCTTCCTCAGTCATTCGCCGAGGCACGGTCATCGTCGGTTCAAAGACCACCTTCACTTTCGAAAAGGGCAGTGGCAGCATGAATTGGTCCCAGGTCTTGAACCGGATCGCGCGACTGTATTCCACCCGCACCGGGACAATCGTCCCGCCCGTCAATTGCCCCAGTTTGATAATGCCCGGCTGCATCTGATACATCGGCCCACGGGGACCATCGGGGGTGATGCCAATATCACGTCCTTCTTTGACCTTGTCCGCCATCATGATCAGCGCACTCAGGCCCTTCTGCGGCTTGGAACTGGATCCTCGCGCAGCCTCAAAACCAAAAGTCGCACAGGCATCCGCGATGATCTGGCCATCGCCACTCGGGCTGGTCAAAATCGCCCCCGGGATGTGCGCGAACCATTGCTCGTGAATGTAGGGGATGACGAACATGCGGTTATGCCAAAAGGCCCAGATCCAGCCGGTGCGCGCTGTGTCAAATGCCCCCGCTTTGTCTTCGACTTCTAGCCGCAGCGTCGCGCCAATGCCGCGCATGAGCAGCGCAATCACTTTGCCGATGTTTTTGATCCTGATCTTCGCCATGAAAGCTGATCCTTAGCGACTCTCTTCGCGTGAGCAACAAGGCCTATCAGGCGGTGGTGCCGCTCCACCACTTCGAGAGCCGCCCCTCAGGCACGCCAGGGATCATGTCGTGATCGTAGTGCGAGGTGTCGTTGAACAAGGTCAACCGCGCCCGCACCGGTGACTTGAAGTCCACAATGTTCAGCGCCGCTGGATTCTGATCGAGGTTGTCCCGATAACGCCGTGGATCGAAGCCTAACAAAGAGCTCAGCAGCAGACGAATCGTGGCTTTGTGCGAGACCACTGCCACCGTCTGGCCTGGATGTTGACGCACGATGTCCATCAGCACAGGCAGTGAGCGCGCGGTCACCTGCAGCCCACTCTCCCCACCCACCGGGGCAAAGGTGAAAGGATCCTCCTCCCAGGCCGCAGCCTCCTCGGGAAACATCGCATCCACCTCAGCTCGTGTGTGCTGCTCCCAGCGTCCGTGAGAGATTTCCTTCAAGCCCTCACGCGGCTGCACCTCCAGCCCATGCGGCGCCGACAAAATGCGCGCGGTTTCCATCGTCCGATCCAGAGGCGAGGCATAAACCGCCGCGATTTTCTCGCCCGCCAATCTCTCCGCCAACTTCCCTGCCTGACGCCGCCCCTCCTCCGAGAGTTGCACGTTCGTCGCTCCCGCGAAGCGATCTTCAGCCGTCAAAACCGTCGCTCCATGGCGAATGAGAAAAAGTCGTGTGGTCATAACAAGTTCGTCCAATCAACTGCGCGCTCAGTCTAAACACAAACGCACCTGTCGCCAAGCGCCCCTGTGGATTGAGAAGGATTCAGTCCTCAACACCCAGCTGCGCTTTCAAGCGAGCAAGCTGAGATTTGAGCAAACCAAGTTCGATCTCGATGCGCTCTTTCCAGGCCTGATCTTCCGCACTCACGGGCGCAGCGACCGGGGTGGGTGGGATGATCAATTCCTGGGGCGCGAGACCCGTCGGCTCTCCTGTTAGAAGCTGGGCATACAGTGCGACTCGGCGCCCAGGTCCAGCGGGCAGACAAGCAGCAATCGGCCCCTCCGGAAAACTGATGAGCTGGTTCAACTCCGCTTCAACACTTTCCAGATCAGGGAAGGTCTGAAGCCGCTCGGTGCGCTGGCGCAGCTCTCCCACCGTCTGAGGACCGCGCAGCAGCATCACCGTGAGGAGGGCGATGCCGGGCTTTTCGAGGCGCGGCAACTTGCCTTTGAGATTGTGGCGAAATTTCTGCACGCGCGCACCGACGACGGTGACCTGAAAGACCCAGCCCCGCGTCTTCATGTTTTCCAAAGCACGCTGCACCGTGCCCTCGTCGAGGCTCATCACAGGATCGCGATTGGTGGACTGATTGCAGGCCGTAACGAGGGCATTCAGCGTCAGCGGATAATAATCGGGCAGGGTGATTTCCTTTTCAATGAGGCAGCCCAAGATGCGGGCCTCGATGGCAGAGAGAGTGGGCGGTGTGACTTCGGCTTCCATGGGGGAGCTTCAGCGTGGCGTGAAATGCACAGCGTTCAAGATGAAGGGCTCTAAAACATCAGCCCCACCCCGCCCCAAGACCGGCGTTTATCTCAGCTTGATGGCCACCAGCTTTTCCGTGTCGCGGGCATAGAGGATGCCATCGGCGTAGGCGGCATGACTGCGATGACCCGCGCGCAGGATTTGATAGGTGCTCAGCGTCTCAAACTTCTCGGGCGTGGCTTTGACGATCCACAGCTCGCCCTGCTCCGTGACGACAAGCAGTTTGTCCCCCACGAGAATCAAGGTGCCGCCCGGAAGTTCAGCCGAGTCCCACTTCACCTTGGCCTCAGCCAAGGACAGACAGCGCAGCGTTTGCCCCGTCTCTTGTCGCCCGTCGAAGCCATAAAGATGGCCGTCTTTAAAAATCGGCGTGCTGTAGTGACAGTCGAGCAGGTCTGCTTTTTGCCACACACGCTCCAG
>JAIXVB010000462.1 GCA_027483245.1 Verrucomicrobiaceae bacterium
AAAAGTTCGTCAAAAACGGCACGATCACCAGCAGCAGCAATACCCCACGCCAGCGTGGCCGCGCACGCGCCAGTGACCAGCCCACGGGCAGCGCCAAAGCCAGACAAACCAAGGTCGTCGCCGCACTCACCCAAAGCGTGCGCCAAGCCAATTCCAGATACTGCGGATCCGCCAATGAACGCAGCGTCTCCAGACTCCAACCCGCCGCCGCATCGCCACGCACATCCCCCGCGCGAAAGGCCAGCGCCAGAATCAGCAGGCAGGGCAGTGCGAAAAAAATCACCAGCCACAGCAGCGATGGCAGTGTTAAAGACAGCTCCGAACGGCTTTTCATCCCACCACACGCGCCTCCTCAGCCGCGAAAGTCAGCCACCCCACCGCGCCCACTTCCAGCGCGGGACCTGCGACCTGCAGGCTCAGGCGAGTCTCCCCGCAGCGCACCTGCACCCGCACATGAGGACCGAAATAAGTCACAGCCTCCACCACAGCCTGACACAGATTCACGCGCTCATGACTGCCCGGCCGATCCGCGCGCAAATGCAGAGACTCCGGGCGGATCATCACCCGCACTTCTTGACCCGATTTCAGAGGCTGGCCAGTCATCACCAGCGGGCGGCCGAGACCTGCCAACTGCACACGCACATGCCCCTGAGGCAGCAGTTCCTGCACGGTCCCCGTGAGGAAATTCGCATCGCCAATGAACCCGGCCACAAACCCATTCACAGGCGCCGTGTAGAGCTGACGCGGCGTATCCACCTGCTCGATCCGGCCTTCATTCATGACCGCGATGCGCTGGCTCAAACTGATCGCCTCTCCCTGATCATGGGTCACATAGACAAAGGTCGTGCCCACCTGCGCATGCAACGCTGTCAATTCCGTCAGCATGTGCTGCCGCAGCTTCAGATCCAGCGCCGCCAGAGGCTCATCCAGCAGCAGCACCTGCGGCTCATTGATCAGCGCCCGAGCGATCGCCACCCGCTGTCTCTGGCCACCGCTGAGTTGCGATGGTTTCTTGGCCGCATGCTCCTCCAGCCGCACCAGCGCCAGCATGCGCTCCACCGCTGCGCGCACCTCGCTTCGGCTCTTTCGGGCGATGCGCAGGCCAAAGGCGATGTTGTCCCCCACACTCAGATGAGGAAACAGCGCGTAGTTTTGAAACACCGTGTTCACTGGCCTGCGCTCAGGCGGAAGCGTGGTGATGTCCTGTCCATTGAGCCAAATGCGCCCCGCATCGGGCGCTTCAAACCCGGCCAACAAGCGCAGCAGCGTGGTCTTGCCACAACCACTCGGGCCCAACAATGAAAAGAACTCCCCGCGCCCCATGCTCACCGACACCTCAGCGACCACTCGGCGTGCGCCAAAGGCCTTCGACACTCCCTCAATGACCAGGAAATCCTGCATGGCTCATTTCTTCTTCTGAGCAGCGCGGAGGTCTTTTTCGCAATCGGCGTCGGCCGCGACAGCATCTCCGACTTCACTCACAGGGTGGGTGAAGAGATACTTCCAAACGGGTTCAAAGAGGAACTGACCTTCGGCATTTTTGGGGGAACTGCCGCCCGGAGTCACACAGCTGTGCGCGCGTTTGGCATCGCCTTTGACATCGGCTTCGGAGATGAGGCGACGGCTGTTCGCGTAAGGCGGCTGAGCGTTGTCGATGTCCACAATGGCTCCATACTGCGTGAGGCCTAGGAGTTCCCAGGAGCGGCAGTAATGATCCGCCGACCAGCCTGAATCCAGCACGTGGCTGAAACCAAAGTAACGATTCGCAGAGGTCGCGCTGGGGAGGCCCTGCCAAGTCTCGAGCTGATCGCGGGGGCCACAAAACATGACCACACGATCCACGGCCTGATGTTTGGCAAAACGAGCCGCAGTCGTAGAGCCGTGGGAGGCACCGGACATGATCACATGCTCCCAGCGCAGACCTTTGCCATCTGGAGTGAGAAAGTAGTCCCAGCGACCTTGTGGATTTTCCTTGGCCAGCCATTTCACGAACTGAAAAGCGCGCTCCATCATGCCATCGGGTTTTGGAATGCTGACGACCTCGCTGAAGTCTTCGCCCGTAGCAGCTTCGAGTCGAATCTTGCCGAGAAACTTGTCATCGCTCGCCGGTGCTGCATTGCCAAATTTGCCGAACCAACCGTTGGCATAGTGGACACGGATGCTGTGAATGCCATAACCCGAAACGCGCTCGAACAGAGGGGCGCTAGGCCCCATGAGCCAGATCATGAGCTTGCCACGTGGAGCCACCCGAGTGTCCACACTGGCGTGCTGGAGATCGGCCGGTTTACCGCCTTTATCGAAGACAAAATCAATCTCAGGATGGGGCTGAGCACGTGGATCAATCTCACTCGCTCGAGCAGTGAGATCGTAGCGTTTCGGAGCGGCATCGTTGAAGGTCAGGTCAGCGGCAGAAAGGGTGCTAAGAGGCAGGAGAAGGAGGGTGAGCAAGCGCATGAGAGTCAAACGCTGAACCTTCACACGTGCTGTCGGACGTCCACTGCGGATTGCGCAAAAGTGAGTGCGAGGTCGGAGGCTGGGGAACACGGACTGGAAAGCACGTGCCAGGAGTGGGAGATAAGTCAGCGAGTGGTTACAGGTCCCATTTTCACGACTTCAAAGTCTCTGCCCTTCACTTTCCGAATCGGTGTCAGTTCCTCATGCACCCACCGCTCATCAGGCGCTCCACTGATGAACCAGTCTCCGCCATTGTCGGCGAGGATAAGGCCATGTTTCTTCAGGCCTTCTAAAATGACCCGCGCAGGGCCCTGGAAAGGCTGGAGATCAAAGCTAGCCTTTAAGCGCACACGCATGCCCATGGGCGGCAGTGTCTCGTCTCGGTGAGGACTGGCAAAGTGTGTGGCAGGGGCCACATAAGCGCGGCGACTTCGACTCACCGTGAAGCGCAGCGCATGGCGCAGTTGCTTGAGCACACAGATCTCATCATAACGCGCCAAGCCTGGCAGAATGGGCAATCCAGCGGCATCCGCACTGGTCCAGCCCTGCGGTCGTGATCGCGGATTTTTCAAATCAAAGACCGCCCCGCTGTAGGCCTTCCAAGCACGGCCACCGTCCAAGGGAAAGGCACGATAGATCTCGTAAAGAATCCAGCGATCCTTATCGAGCACGATAACATGCCGATCTCCATCGCTGTGCGGCCCGCCTTCAATCCAAGCATCTGTAGGGATCGGATAGGGGCCTGGGTCACTCTCGGCCTTCCCTTCTTCAAAGATCACCGGCACCTTGGGCTGATCCGCGCTGACCACATGGTATGGGATGCCACCGGGCGCGCCTTTCCAGACCAACCCAAAGTCCTCATGAAGAGGCTTATCCGCGCCGATGCTAGCGATGATGGCATCGCTTAGCGGGTCCACGGGTTCCTGGGATACATCAAGATTCCATGAATCCTGCAAAGGCATGAGCAATTGCTCACCCAAATCAGCATTTGGCCCCGTTTTTAGGCTAGGGATTTGGGCTCCGATTTGGCTAACACAGGCAACAAACAAAAGAGCCTTTAACGAGGTCATTTTCATGGGGTGGCGAAGCGGTGGAATTTCATCCAATCCTTCAGAGAACGGTCTGCTGTCTTTATTCCCTTCGAACCTTTTCAAATAGCTGGATCCCGGGGCTATTAGGACTGCGGAACGCTTCTCCAATGAGTTTCTCTCACTCTAATTGCTGATGCTTATAAATTGCATTTGCCTGGGTAAAACTGTCCCTCAACCGCCCAGTTCAGGCCTGAGGCACTCAAGTGTATCAAGAATCAGTAAGTTCTGAATTCTTGAACTATCAGTTCTATCCCTTGTTTTATCCCGCTTTTTCTACCCTTGTTTTTTCAATTTAATCATGCATTTCATTAAATTAATAACTTCTAAATATAAGCATTTAAATCATTTATCTCCTATGTATGTTTAGATAATTTTTACACATTATTATGGAAGTTATGATCGGTTTGTTTATTTTTGAAACGAGTCTGATAGTTCAAACTCACTAACAGCCTCCTTAACCATCATGAAAACTATCCATCAAACCTCCATGAAGTGTTTGTTCCCCACCATGAATCAGCTGCTTTTTGCGCTCTTCATGTCAATGATCGGCGTCACGCATGCTCAAACCCTGCTTTCGTCGAATGAGTTCTTTAATCCTGACTTTGAAGCTCGTCGGCCAGGATCAGGGACCCTGCTATTGACCCTCGACATCAACACCACGCTCTACTCCCCAGGCAGTTCTTCTCAGGGAGACATGACCTGGAATCACCGGGCAGGTGGTCTTGTGCAAATCGGTGCGGATGTTCTCGGTTTAGCCACGGCAGATGTTCAACTAGCAGCGTACACACGGACTCAGAATGACACCTTGGTTTTTGGTCGTGAGCTGGTGACCACTACAGGAGGTTTACTTGGAGTTCTGGGTTCCACGGTCACTGATCTTACAGACCAGGTGGTAGGTGCGAGCGCGATCAATTCATGGAGTTCGACCGCGATTGCCAGCAACCAGAACCTCACGGAAGGCATTCTCTACTCCGCGAGCTTTACGGTGCAGGCAGGCTCAGGCATTGATGTGGATGCGCTCAGCTATGCGAACTTCACCCTGCTCAATGGGGCCGTTCCGGTTCAAAGCACCGGAGCTGTCGAGACCCTTGATCTCCTCAGCCTGCTGCAATTGGGCTCGGATCCCGTGTCGATCAATTTCGAGTTCATCGCGCCTGCCGGCTTCAATGAACTGACGTTTCAATTCGACGCGGCCACCATCGCCGATGTAAATTTGCTCGGCAGCATCAGTGGCAATCAGACCGTGCTGGAGTTCTCCAACTTCTCTCTGGCACCTGTGCCTGAACCCGGCTCGCTCGTGCTGTTCTCCACTGGCATGCTGCTGATTCTGCGTCGCCGCAGACCTTGCCAGATCTGAATTTCTGCGAGCAATCTCTCCAAACCGGGCGTGCTGACGAAGCCGCCCGGTTTTTTCGTTCTTGAGCATCCCGCAGATAGGCATGCTTTTTTCCGTGCGTTCCCAGAGGAGGTGTCTATCATCGCGCCTCTTTTCCACACCCAATTCAATTCTTCCCATCATGAGCACATCCCTCCCCAAACTCCACAATGCCATGTGGCCCGGACTCGTCGGCAAAGGCGACGGCGACGGTCAAGAACCCCCGATCAGCCTGGAGCGCATGCTCGACCTCACCGCTGCGGCTGAAGTCGGCGGTCAAAAGTTCGAGGGCATCGACTATTTCCTTTTCCTGCCTCACACAAATCCACAGGCCAGTGATGATGAATTGAAGGTCATCGCCGACCTCATCGCCAGCAAAGGCTTCTCCGTGGGTTCCCTGGTGGCCCCTGTCTGGCCGGGCACCGTTGGTGATTCCGCGATGGGTGACGACGCAGCCCAGGCGAAGTTCTTGGACGCAGTGACCATGGCCTGCCGCATCGCGGGCGTGTTCAACAAACACGGCGTGCGCAAGTATGGCGTCATCCGTGTGGACTCCGCCGAATTCGGCATCGCCAAGTGGAAAGAAAACCCAAAAGCCAACACCGCACGCATCGTCGATACCTTCCAAAAGGCCGCCAAGATCGCTGCGGACCACGGTGAGCGCCTCGCTGCCGAAGGGGAAATCTGCTGGGCTGGGATGCACTCCTGGAAAGACATGTTGGACGTGCTCGAAGGCGTCGGAATGCCTGAAGCCTTTGGTTTCCAGGCCGATCTGGCCCACACCTACCTCTACACGCTCGGCTACAACGCCCCTGAACATGCCCTGCTACAGGAAGGTTACACAGACGCCGAATTCTGGACCGCTTATGAAAAGATGACGGATGCTCTCCGTCCCTGGACCATCGACTTCCACGTCGCGCAAAACGACGGCACAGTCCACGGCGCGGGCTCCCACGACAAGACCGGCAAACATTGCCGTGCTGACGATCCAAATGGCAAACTCGACATCACCAAAGCCGCCGGTTACTGGCTCAAAGACGCCTCCAGCCGTGGCATTCAGCACATCTGCTGGGATGGCTGCATGTTCCCCAATGCGGTGCTGGAGACCCCTGACACCTGGAACAAAATCCTGGACGCGATGATCAAGGTGCGCGGTGCCCACGGTTGGTGAGATCACGCTGCAAACGTTGAAAAATGGAACCTCGCTGGGAAACCAGCGAGGTTTTTTCTTCTGCCCTTGTCGTTGATTTTGAGGCTAAAATCGCCACATTCGGCCCCCCAACGCCCTAGGCGTCGTTTCTTCTCGAATGTCTGACCTTCCTTTTTTCGCCGCCATCCAGCAAGCCGTGGATAAAGATCCACGCTACCATCCCCACGCCTATGAATTCGTGCGGGACGCGCTCCATGTGGCCGTGAAACACTTCCGCGATGGCGAAGAAAACCAACACGTGACCGGTCAAGAAGTTCTGGAAGGCGTGCGCCAACACGCCATCGAAGAGTATGGACCCATGGCTCATACCATCCTCACGGAATGGGGCATTCACTGTGGCGAAGACGTGGGCAACATTGTTTATAACCTCATTGAGACCAGCTACTTCGGTAAAAACGAAGGCGACAGCATCGAAGACTTTGCAGGCGGATTCGAGTTTGAGTCCACGCTGAACAAACCGTTCCAGCCAAGTTCACGGAAGGCTTAAACCACAGGAGCCCTGCAGGACTCACACCGGGCTGCATCGGCCAATCCAAGGCTGTCAATCCGATCCGCCTTTCGGAAAACGGGC
>JAIXVB010000363.1 GCA_027483245.1 Verrucomicrobiaceae bacterium
AACGGCACGCAGGGCGGCAATCTGCTCTCGGAAAAGGAATACACGAACTTTGACTTGGAGTGGGAATGGAAGGTCGAAGAAGGCGGCAACAATGGCATCAAGTATTGGGTGACCAAGGTGGGCGGCAAAGAGTGGTTAGGCATCGAGTATCAAATGATTGATGACGCCAAGCATCCCGACGGTCTGAAAGGTGGCAGTCATGTCACGGCCTCCATTTACGACATCAAAGCTCCTGCTGCAGACAAGCCGCTGAATCCACCCGGACAATGGAACACGAGCCGTGTCGTTGTCCAGGATGGCAAGCTTGAGCATTATCTGAATGGCAAGCTGGTCTGCTCTGCTGACACGACCACGGAGGAGTGGAAAAGCCTTTTGGCAGCGAGCAAATTCAAAAACAAAGTGGGCTTCGCTCCAGGCAAAGGCCGCATCATGCTGACCGATCATCATGACAAGGTGTGGTATCGTAAGATCACGATCACCGAGAAGTGAAAAACGGCGGTGATCTGCCGCCAACCATTCAAGTGTGACAAGGTCTTCACTGCCGATCTCGTCACCATAAACCACTCGGGATTTAGAAACTCTGAATCTACAGCTGTGGGGCTTGAACGTTCGTTTGAACTCAAGGGTTTGCTTGTGCGGATACTATCCTGAATGGGGTCTGATACAGGTGACTTTTGAGGGGGCGAACTTCAGCACAGGTTCCCTGCGGAGCATCACTTCGCAGGGCCTGGACTGTCTCAAGTTCTCTCCCCCAGAATGATCCGTTTTTTCACTCCCTACTTTGTTGCAGCGCTCTCCCTAGCTAGCGTTTTTTCCTCTTCTGCCCAAACCATTGAGTTTGGGAATATCCAAGTCGTCCAGAACGATTCAGGCACGCTTGATTCCTCCATCACTCTCACCCGTGCTGCGGGGAGTTCGGCGAATTTTAGCATCCTCGGTGGCAATCGCGGAGACTATGAAGTTAGTTTTGGCTCAGCCAATGACGTGGACGGAGGTGTGCTGATTTCTGCGGTCTCTCAGAATGGACGCGACAACACTGCGGGGGGCGACACTATCGGCCAATTCTATGCCACGAGCGCCGCAGACCATGTCGGGAGTAGTTTCGCTAACAAATATTGGGTGCCGATTTTTCGCGCCGCCAATGGAGATGAGGTCAACATCAACGTGGCGTGCGCTTGGTTTCCCTACAACACGTGGCTGGGTGGGTTGGTGCGCAATTCTACCGGCACCAATGGCGGTGCGAACAACACCCTGAGAGCAAGTCCGGGCATCAACTTGGGAACTCAGTTTGTGGACAATGGGAGTGGGGTTTCGACGGTGAACCTGACCTCACTGGGGGCAAGTTCAGCGAATGGAGTCCTGCTGGTGACTCACGCTAAGAATGAGGACAACTACGCGCTGTCACGGGCGAATGCCGATGGCAGTTTCACGGTCTGGATTCATGACAACGGAGCCAATGGCGGCAGCTATGAGCAAGACCCCGTGGCCTTCGTTTACATTCCCACTTCGGGTGTCGGCTCGAATCAATTGGTGGCCATGGGGCGCGTGAATGGTGATGCCAGCACGGATCTGTCAGGTGGGACCTTCACCATGACCAAGGGTGGCACTGGCCAGTGGTATCTCAGTATTCCAGGACAGAACAACACAAGCGGTGTCTTGATCATCAGCCCTGAGGGCGGTGGCACAAACACCTCAGACAATGTCGTCTCCTATGAATGGGATGTGGCGAACAATCGTTGGGTCATCGAGAGTCGTGACCTCAGCGGCGCGACGGTGCAACCCACCTTGCAAAATGGGGCCAGCAATGGTGAAGACATGTTCAGCTTTGCGTTTTTCCAGACACCGAACAACGCGCCCACTGCCAGCATCACGGCCCCCGTGGTGGAGAATTACTTTGCCCCAGCTTCTTTTACTTTGGAAGCTGAGGCTGTCGATGGCGATGGCACGGTGACTGAGGTGCAGTTTTTGCGCAATGGCGTGGTGGTGGGAACCGATACGACTGTGCCATACACACACACTGAAACAGGCCTAACCAATGGTTCGTATAGTTACATCGCACGGGCGGTGGATAACCTGGAGGCCGCGGGTGTTAGCACGGCCAAGGTCATCACGGTCGGTTATGATCCGAACAACATCCCCGCGAATACGGCCTTGCAGTTCGATGGCACGAACGATTATGTGACCATGGGGGCTGCTCCCGAGCTGAACGTGGGTGGGCCTGTGGGCAATGGTCTCACTCTCGAATGTTGGTTTCGAAAAGAAGGCGCGGGTCGCACGGCCAGTTCCGGATCGGGCGGTGTCGCTGCGGTGCCTCTGTTTGGCAAAGGTCGCGGTGAGAGCGATGGAAGCAATGTGGACTGCAACATTCTCTTCGGCATCAATGCGGCAGGACTCCTGGTGGCTGATTTTGAGAGCTTTGCCACCGGTCTGAATCACCCCATCACGGCTGCCAACACGCCGATCAGCAATGGCACTTGGCATCATGCGGCCGTGACCTTTGATGGCGCTTCGGGCGTTTGGAAAATGTATTTGGATGGCGTGGAAGTCGGCACCTCGACCGTCTCCGTTGCTGGCGCTGTTCCGCGTTACGATAGCATTCAACATTTCGGCATTGGAACAGCGATGAACTCCTCCGGTGTGACTGAAGGTGCCTTTGCTGGGGTGATCGATGAAGCTCGTGTCTGGAACTATGCGCGCAGCGCCACGGACATCGCAGCGGCCAAAGATCAGGAGGTCGCCAGTGGAGCAGGCTTGCTCGGACGTTTTGGTTTGAATGAAGGAGCTGGACTGATCACGATGAGCTCTGTTTCCACGACGGTGGGAACGCTGACGAATGGTCCCGCTTGGGTTGATGGGGCACCGTTTGCGACGGCGAATACGCTCCCGACCATCTCCCTGACGGCACCCCTAAACAATGCGAGTTCGTTCATGCCTTATCCCGTGACCTTTGAGGCGACCGCTTCCGATTTGAATGGCAGTGTCGCCCGCGTCGAGTTCTTCGTTGATGGCGCGAAAGTGGGCGAAGATTGGACTTCCCCTTACCGCTACGACTGGACACCTCCCGCAGTGGGAACGTATGCCGTTCATGCGCGAGTTCAGGATAATCTGGGAGCAGGTAAACTCAGTGCGATGGCGAATTTGGTCATCGAACCGAATCCCAATCAACCACCCGTGGTGACCTTGGCTTCGCCTGCTGAAGGGGCCACGGTTTCGGGCAATGCAGTGCAACTTCAGACCACACTGGCAGACCCCAATAGCGATGCCATGACGGTGACGTTTTATGGTCGCATCACCACCCCCGTGGCTCCTGGGCCTGACTTCAGCATCGTGGCGATTCCTGACACGCAGTATTACTCCCAGGGATCCAGTGGTCGTGCCAACACGGTCGATGTCGCAGGTTTGGTTGCGCAGTTTGGTCAGCAGACTCAGTGGGTGGTGAATAACCGCAACACGCGCAACATTGCCTTTGTCAGCCACATGGGAGACATCGTGGAAAGTGGCAACAATGGTGGCAATCCCATCGAATGGGAACGCGCCAGCGCCGCCATGGGTAATCTGGAAAGCCCACTTAACACCCTGCGTGCTCACGGCATCCCGTATGGCCTTGCGCCAGGCAATCATGACATCAGCCCAATCGGCGCTTATGACACGGGATCGACCCAGTTCTTCAATCAATACTTCGGCCTCTCACGTTTCGAAGGGCGTTCCTACTGGGGCGGCAATTATGGCACTGACAACACTAACAACTATCAGCTCTTCAGTGCCAGCGGTTTGGACTTCATCGCCATTCACTTTGCTTATGATACCACTCCGAATCAGCCGATTCTGGATTGGGCGGATGCTTTGCTGAAAGCACATCCGCATCGGCGCGCGATCATCACCAGTCACTGGATCGTTGGTCAGGGTAATCCGGCGGCCTTCAGTGCGCAGGGGCAGACGATCTACAACAACCTCAAAGACAATCCGAATTACTTCCTCATGCTCTGCGGTCATATCCATGCGGAAGGCCAGCGTTCTGACACTTTCGAGGGGCGCACGGTGTATTCGGTGTTGTCGGATTATCAGGGCACCAGCAATGGTGGCAATGGTTTCCTACGCGTGATCAATTTCTCACCTGCCAACAACAAGATCACCTTTGAGAGCTACTCGCCCACCCTGAACCGTGCGGTGAATGCCTCTGACAGCATCCCTGGCTGGGGACCTGCCTTTGATCTGCCTTACAACATGCAGTCCCCTGTCAATGATTGGGTTCCGCTGGGCACGGTCAATGTCAATGCGGGGGGCACCACGGCCGCGCTGAACTGGACGGGTCTCGAGGCTGGCAAGACCTACGAATGGTATGTCGCGGCAACTGATGGCATCAATGTTTCCAGTTCACCGGCGCGCCGTTTTGCTACGGCAGAAGGCACCGCACCAACGGTGACTTTGGACTCGCCGGTGAGTGGTTCGGTTTATCTTTCGCCTGCCACGATTCAGCTGGCTGCAACCGCGAGCGATGCCGATGGCACTGTGCTGCGAGTGGAGTTTTACAATGGCGGCACGAAGATCGGTGAAGACACCACCGCTCCGTATGAGTTCACCTGGACGGGCGTTGCCACGGGCAGTTACGCCTTGTCGGCCTTGGCCACGGATGACTCGGGTCTCGTCACGCTTTCGAATCCTGCGACCATCACCGTCAATCTGGGCGATATCCCGCCCTCTGTCAGTCTGACGGCGCCTGTCAGCGGTGCCTT
Source organism: Verrucomicrobiaceae bacterium (assembly GCA_027483245.1). Classification (GTDB taxonomy): domain Bacteria; phylum Verrucomicrobiota; class Verrucomicrobiia; order Verrucomicrobiales; family Verrucomicrobiaceae; genus Prosthecobacter. The sequence goes on from JAIXVB010000363.1 coordinate 4,734, forward strand.
GCTGGAAGCTCCCACAGACATCACGCTCACCGCAGATGCGACTGACACGGAAGCGCCTGTGGTGAAGGTCGAGTTCTACTCTGGCGCTCTCACGCCTGTGTTGGTCGGTGAAGACACCACGGCGCCTTTCAGTCTCGTGCTGACCAATGTCGGCCCTGGCAGCTATACTTACACCGCGAGGGCCACGGACAGTGTGGGCCAAACGACGACCTCTGCGGCTGTGACGATTTCGGTTTTCACGGAGACAGTTGCTCCCAATGTGGCCAACATCTCCGTCGGCACTTTTGATCCCCCTTCATGGACGGTGGCGAAAACCAGCCCCGCACCGTTTCAATTCAATCTGCCAGGTGTGGATGTGGGCGATCTCGAACTGCGCATCAATGGAGCCAGCGTTCCTTTCAACACCGGCATCGCCTTGGCGACAAACTGGGCGGGTCCAGCAAGCACCGGGAACAGCTCCAATGACAACTTGGTGCAGCCTTATGGCAACGGCTCGGGCAATCTGTTCGTGAGTGTGCTCGACAACACGAACAACAACGCAGCGGATGCAAACCCTGGCACAAGCGAGCAGACCTCGGGCGTCAGCGTGGCCTTCCTGCCGTATGCCGATGGTTTCACCGGAGCTAGCGTGAACTCGAGCGGTGGCATCATTGCTGGAAACCTGCCTGCTGGGGTCACGATCACACGTCCAGGTGGCACGGGGAACTACAGCATCAGTGGTCTGTCCACGGCAGGGAATCTGCTGGTCTTCCCGAATGGCGACAGTGGCACCCTGGCGGATAACATTGTCAATGTGCGCATCGTTGCGGGACGCTGGTTGGTGCAGTTGCGTGACAATGGCAACTTCACTCAAGACAACGAGTTCACCTTTGTCTATCTGCCTCCCGCTTCCACGGGTGTCTATGCAGGCCTCGTCAACAGTGCTGCGGTGATCAGCCAGACAAATGCCTCAGCCACCACGATGGGTGTCACGGCCACGCTGAATGCAGACAGCATGGACCTCACCTTTGGAGATGGCTCGGTCATCAATCCCAACACCGCTGCGCTCTTCCTCACTTCAGATTCCACCAGTGGAGGCGATGCCAATGCATCGGTGGATAATTTGATCTCTTGGTCTGCCAGTGGGAATAGCTTCCGCATCTTCACACAAGATTTGGTGGAGCTCACCGGAGCTTTTGAAGCGATCGATCTGCGTTTTGTCGCCCTGCCTTATGCACCGGTCAGCGCAGCAAACACGGTCACTCTTGTGGCCACCGATGCCAACGCAGGTGAGCATGGTTCGGATCAAACATTTGTCTTCACGGTCAGCCGTACGGGCGACACCAGCGCTGCTTTGAGCGTGCCTTTGAATGCTGCAGGCACTGCTTCAGCAGGCAGTGATTACTCGGGTTTCCTGAGCAGGGTGATCATTCCTGCGGGCGAAACCCAGGTCTTGCTGTCTCTGACGGTGCTGGCGGACAATGTGGCAGAAGGCTCTGAGACGATCCTTCTCAGTCTTGGCGCTGGATCTGGATTCGTTGCCGGTTCACCCGCCTCGGCCATGGTGACGATCACGGATCGTCCAACGCAGGATTGGGCGATTCAAAACATCGCCAATCCAGCCAAGCGCGGCGCTGCAGACGATGCCGATGAGGATGGCGTGGCCAACATCGTTGAATACTTCATGGGAACTCTGCCAGGGGATGGTGCTAGCCTCGCCGCCACCACGGCTCAGGTGAACGGAGCCAACGCCGTCTTCCGTTTCAAACGTGCGCTGAATCGCCCCGATGTGACGGGTGTGGTCGAGTGGTCTTCGAATCTGAGTGATTGGTTCCGCAGCGGTCAGAGCAATGGCAGCTTCACGGTGAACATCGCGGAGAGCACCACCTCCGCGCCGACCGATGATCCGCAGGTCATTGATGCGACGGCCTCGAATGCGGCGGGTCCTCTGCCGGTCCTGTTGTTCTTCCGTCTGGTGATCAGTGAGTGATGAAATCTTCGCCCGGTCTCACGGGTGGTTTTGAAAGGGCTCCAAGTGACGAAACAAAAGCGTCACTTGGAGTTTTCATTTTCGACTTTAACGGAAAAGCACATTCATGAGGATCATTTCTCTGTTGGGTTGGGGCCTGGGTGGCCTGTTGAGTGCGTGGACCCTGAGGTCTTACGGGCACGGTGCTTACCACGAGGTGGTCACGGAACTCACGCAGGTTCTGGCCACTTCGCCGGATGATGCAGGTCTTCGCTTCAAGCTGGCCTGTGCGCACCAGGAACACGAGGAATGGGCCTTGGCCTTGGCTGAGCTGGAGCGTGTGGAGCGTTTGGCTCCAGGCGTGCACGAGACAGGCTTTGTTCAGGGGCAGGCTCTCGCGACCGGTGGACACTGGCAGGCGGCGAAACCGGTGCTGGATGAATTTTTGGCTGCGCATCCTGATCATGCGGGTGCTCTGGCTCAGCGAGCGCGTGTGCAGGTCAGGCTCCAACAGCCCTTGGCTGCGGTGGCTGATTTTCAAGAGGCTCTGAAAAAGGCTGCCGATCCTGACGATGACCTTTACCTCGAAGCGGCGGAGGTTTTGATTTCCATGGGACAAACGAAGCCTGCGTTGGTCTTGATTCGTCAAGGGGTGGAGCGGCTGGGACCGGTGCCGATTTTGGTCACTCGTTTGCTCGAGCTGGCCCAGGCTCAGGGCGACTATGACCTGGCTCTTGAGTCTGTGGACACGCTGCAAAAGTCGGCGGTCCAAGCAGAACCCTGGATGGCACGTCGAGCCCAAATTCTGACTCAGGCCCAACGTTTGCCAGAGGCCAAAATCGCCTGGACAGCCCTGCGAGATCGTCTGCTGAATCTGCCCAATCTCCAGCGCGGCACTCCAGGCATGAATCAACTGTTGCAGCAAGCTCAGCAGGCACTGGGCGAAGCCACCACTGCGCCCGTCATCGCCCCGCCTGCTCGGAGGAGGGAGTGATTGAAGGGGCTGGAGGCGGTCAATGACGGGATTGGCGAGTCGGAGCCTGTGGGCAGCCTAGGTAGGATAGGGCCAATGAGACCTATCGAGGGTGTCCATGGCAGCTTGAGCTTTGCTTTGGCGGGTTGCGGTGAGGGAACACAGGCTAGAAAGCCTATGCTACAGGAAGATGGCTCCTCCGAGAGCCCGCCCAAATTAGCATAGGCTTTCTAGCCTGTGTTCCAGACTTCAAAGAGCCTCGACTGCAATATGTTGTCCTTGCCCCAGAGCGCCTTGACCCTTTTCCGGGAGGACGAGGAGGAGTAGGAGGAAGAGAAGGATTATTGGCCTCAGAGCCTTCTGAACCTTTTCTCTTATCCCTTACCCCTTTTCCCTTTCTTCCACCTGCTTACTTCACGCGGCGCAGATAACCATCGATCGTCTCGGTGATCATGGCTTTGTGCGTGAGGCTGTAATCGGTCTCGAACATGTCGCCGGTCTCAGCGAGGTATTGCTTCATGCCGGTGTAAGGGTTGTCGCCGACGTCCCAGGGGCGGGTGTCGGAATAATAACCTTTCGGGAAGAACTCGATGAAGGTGTCTGGCAGGACGCAGTAGGAACCAATGGTGACCATCGGGGCGTAGGCCTTCATCTCGTTGTAAACGTGCTCGTGGCTGTGCAGGCTATCGAGGATGACCATGACGCACTTTTTGCCCACGGTGTGCTGGCGGACTTTTTCGACGATGACAGGGTCTGTGGAGCTGCCTTCATACATCGTGATGCGCTTTTTCATCGGGTGAGATTCGATGAGGTCCCGATTGTGCTGGCGGATGTCGATGTCGAGGCCAATGACTTCGCCTTCGATGCCCATCATTTCCATCATGGAGGCGGTGAAGATGATGGAGCCGCCGTGGGCGATGCCGGTCTCGATGACGAGATCGGGCTTCAGTTTCCACATGAGTTCCTGCTGGATGACAATGTCGCTGGGGAACTTGATGATGGGGCGGCCCATCCAGGTGAAGTTGTAGGTGTACTTGTATTTGTCTGCGTGCAGCATCCAGTCGAGTGACTTCTGGCGCAGTTCGGCGTCCGCACCCATGGCGGTGATGTCGGCGTTGCGTTCGGCGAAGAATTCAGAGACGGGATCAGACATAATGGATTCAGGGGATGGACTGGAAGTGTGCGTAGAGCCGCCGGATGACCTCGAGCATGTGGGTGGCTGAGGCCTCGGCGGGCTGGATGATGGAAGCAAGGCGGGAACCTAGCAAGAACTGATTCCCATGGAGAGGCTGGTCGGAGAGAAACTCGACAGGCAGGGGCTGACCGGTGATCTCTTCATGGACCTGGGCGACGAGGCTGGCGATGTGGCGGATGGAGGTGAGCCAGTTTGAGCCGACATTGATGACCTGTGCGCCGCTGGGGAAATGCTGAAGGACGTGCAGACAGGCATTGGCGACTTCATCGGTGCTGACAAAGTTCCGCTGCTGCTGGCCAGATGAATGAAGGGTGAGTTTGCCTGTGGCGAGGGCCGTTTTGACAAAACACATCGGCACCAGGGTGGCGCGGTTCACGGTGAGGGCATCCGGCACGCCATAGACATTGGCTGGGCGCAGGAGGGCGACGTTCAGGCCGTGTTTGTGGGCATAAAGCCGACAGACTTCCTCACCCAGGAGGTGATTCAGGCCATAGGGGGACTCACAATGCGGCGGGGTGTCTTCGGTGATGGTGCCCTCCAGCTCAGTGCCATAGACCTGGAGCGTGGAAAAGAAGATGACACGTGGGATGCGGCGTTGCAGGGCCAGTTCCAGCACATGACGGGTGCCATTGACGGAAAGCTGCACCCCTGCGGCGAAGTCACGTGAGACGATGTCATTGGCCGTGGCGCAGTGCAGCAGGGCATCGGCCTCCCAGGGATGATCGATCGTGGCTGGGTCCAGGACATCCAACGCATGAACCTTAAGCCCCAGAGCTGCTTCGAGCTCTGCGGAGGGCTGGCGCGCGGTGGCGATGACCTCGTGGCCGGCCTCGCGGCAGCGGATGGCGAGGCGACTGCCGATGAAACCGGAGACACCGGTGATGAGCAGGCGCTGCTTCATGCGGTCCACAGGGCGTGTTCCTGATCGCGCGGGGAGATGATGCGCGGGCTTTCTGGCCAGAGGATGCCAAAGGCGGGGTCATCCCAGCGGGCTCCACGCTCATGCGTCGGGGCATAAAAGGTGGAGACGAGATAATGCACCTCGGCTCCCGGAGTCAGCGTCAGGTAACCGTGCGCGCAGCCTTCGGGGATGTAGAGCGCGTGGGCATTATCGGCACTGAGTTCCACTCCGGTCCACTTCAAGTAGGTTGGTGAGTCGCTACGGAGATCCACAGCCACGTCAAAAATGACACCGCGTGTGCAGCGGACGACTTTCACCTCCCCATGCGGCGCGTCCTGCCAGTGCATGCCCCGCAGGGTGCTAGCCTCATGATTGTAGGACATGTTTCCCTGCACGAACTGACCGCAGAGACCGGCCTCCGCGAAGTCGCGACTGCAAAAGCTGCGGGCAAAGTGACCCCGATCATCGCGGATGGGTTTGAGAGCGACGATGTGCACGCCATCGACGGAGGTGGGGGTGAGATCGAATCGGGAGGCCATGATGAATCAAGCCCAGGGGGCTCCTGCGGTTGCCGCATCCTTTTCATAGGCGGCGATTTGTTGTCCGGTCACTTCGGGCAAAGACGCGCCTTCATGCTGTTGGCGATACCACTCGATAGTGTGGCGCACAGTGGTGTTGAAATCCCAAACGGGAAACCAGCCGAGGAGGGCAGAGGCTTTCTCGATGGCCAGTTGCAGGAACTGCGCTTCATGGGGAGCCTTGCCACCGCTGAGGTCACGCCAATCGCCCGGCCAGTGGCGCAGGACTTCGGTGACGAGGGTTTGGACCGTTTTGGCAGAGGCCAGGGAAGGGCCGAAGTTCAGTCCTGTGCAGAGAGCTTCGTGAGAGCCCGGCATCGTGAGTTTGGCTCCCAGCCAGAGGTAACCGCTGAGACAATCCAGCACGTGCTGCCAGGGGCGGGTCGCGCCAGGGTTGCGCAGGTCGATGGGCTGCCCGGCACGCAGGGCGCGGATGCAATCTGGCACGATGCGGTCTTCCGCCCAGTCTCCGCCGCCGATCACATTGCCGCCGCGTGCGGTGGCGACTCGGGCTGCTCCGGCACCTTGGAAATAGGAGCGTCGCCAGGCGGACACGATGATCTCACAGGCACCTTTGCTGGCCGAATAGGGGTCGTAACCGCCCATGGGGTCGGTTTCTCGATAGCCATGGTGCCAGCCGACGTTCTCGTAGCATTTGTCAGAAGTGACCACCACCACGGCCTGCGGAGCGGTGGGCAGATCGCGCAGGGCATTCAGAATATGGGCGGTGCCCATCACGTTGGTGGCCACGGTCTCCAGAGGTTCCCGGTAAGCCAGCCGCACCAAGGGCTGAGCGGCGAGGTGAAAGACGATCTCCGGCTGCACGGCTCGCACCGCCTGGGTGGTCGCCGCTGCATCGCGGATGTCCACCATGGCCTCACTGGCGAAGATGCCCTGACAGGCTGTGGCATAGACGCCGGACTGAGTGTCCGCGGGCAGGGCCAGACCATGGACCTCGGCCCCGAGACGATGCAGCCACAGCGCCATCCAGGAGCCTTTAAAACCCGTGTGTCCTGTCAGCAGGACGCGTTTGCGTTGGTAGATGTGGTCAAACATTCGAAGGATCAAGCTTGGGTCGCGAGCTTCGCCCTTTCGGATCTCTCGACTCTCTGTTGATAGCGAGCCGCCAGCCATTGGCTAGTTTTCTGACTCAAATGGATGAAGGGCACATCCACCCAGCGCCAGAGCAGCCAGGACAGCCCCAGCAGCACCGGAATCGTGGTCGCAAAAGCCCCGCTAGCAGCGGCATGGTGACTCAGGTTCATCTGAAGGCGCAAATAAAGATAGAGGTGTGAGGTCAGGCTAGCCAGGACGATGAAGTGCACGGCGTAGAGCGCGAAGCTGAGATTGCCTAGCCACTTGCACACGGACTGGAGTCGCCGCGGCAGCACCTGACTCCAGCGCAGGAGCAGTCCTACCAGCATCAGCGCAGCAACCATGCACCAGCTACCCGCCAGTTTGCTCAGCTTGGGCCAATCGGCGAACAGGGTCTGGGCAAAGCTATCGGGGGAATACTTGCGCAGATAAAAGGGGTAACAGCAGAAGAGGCAAGCCACGCCCAGCAGAACGAGCGCCAACCATGGACGCCCGAGGTGTTTTTTGAAAAACGCCGTGTGTGATAGGCCTCCGAGCATCATACCGAGGACCATTCCCTGAATGTGATTGGCCCGGAACACAAAGATCAGGATCAAGCACAAGAGCCAGCGTTGCCACGGTGCACGCGCTAGCAAAAGCACGCCAAAAACCACCCAACTGCCCCAGAGTTCATCGCGGATCGACCACAAGGGCGGGCTGTAAATCGAACCGGAGGAAAACAGATTGAAGCTGATGTCTTGCAGCAGCTTGGAGACTTCTGGCGCAAAGGTCAGCATCTTCCCCGCATATGGTGCCGAGCCTGTGAGCTGCGAGACGGCTCCATTTTGATAGAGATCAAACCAACGCAGCAAAAACGAAAGAATCACCGTGGCCAAGACCATGCCGCCAAGGCGCAGCGGACGCTTCAGAATGTTCAGGACCAAACGGGGCCTCGAGACCTGGGCTGATTGGAGATCGCGAAAGGTCAGCACATAGCCGCTCATCACAAAGAAAATGCACACCGCCAACTCCCCATGAATCAGCACGATCAAGGGTGAGTGATAAAACCAAGACTCCCAGGAGCCGTGTTCGGCATAGGAATTCCCAAAGACCGTCGAGGGATAAAAGATCGCGGCAAAATGGGCCAGGACCACACTGATCGCTGCTAAGCCGCGCAGACCATCCAGCGACCACTGATGCTCGGCCTTCGCCAATGAAGCAGGAGCCGAGGCAGAGCCGGGGGGATTCATGCGCAGAAGGACAGATCAGCACTCACCACGTCCGCCAGGGTGCGGTGCCTTCATTCCACATTTTGTCGAGCATCTGCTGCTCACGATAGGTGTCCATGCATTGCCAGAACCCCTGGTGAATGTAGGCGCTCATCTTGTTGGCTTTGGCGATGGTCTGGAGAGGCTCTTGCTCAAAGGAGCAGGCATCGCCGGTGAGATACTCGACCACACTTTTGTCCAGCACCATGTAACCGCCATTGATGAAGCCTGTTTCCTGGAGCGGTTTCTCCTGAAACGAATTCACCAAGTCACCTTCAAGGCTCAGTTCACCAAACCGACCGGCAGGCTGCACGGCGGTGAGCGTGACCAGCGCCTTTTGCTGCTGGTGAAATTTGACCGAGGCAGAGATGTCACTGTCAGTCAGGCCATCTCCATACGTGAAAAGCACATCCTCTGGGCCGATGTGTTGCATCGCCCGTTGCAAGCGACCGCCTGTTTGGGTGTTTTGACCGGTCTCGAGCAGGGTCACCGTCCAGTCTTCTTCCTCATGGGAGTTGTGATACGTGATCTGGGGATTGCGCCCCAGCTTCAGCGTCACGTCACTGCGATTCCACAGGTAGTTGCGGAAGTAATCCTTGATGACTTCGCCCTTGTAACCCAGGCAGAGCACGAAGTCCTTAAAGCCGTGTTTGGCATACGACTTCATGATGTGCCAAAGAATCGGCTGTCCACCAATCGGGACCATTGGCTTCGGGCGGTATTCGGTTTCCTCGCGCAGACGAGTCCCGAGACCTCCGCATAAAATGATGACTTTCATAGACTGGATGGAGAAGGGGGCGGGCGCTCTTCAAGGCACCGGCTCGAAGCGTGCATCACCTTTATGTAAAATGAGTTTTGGGCTCACGTCATAAACGATCTTGAACAGCGGATTCTCGAGAACACTGGGGTCTTTCACGGCCAGCATGTTGAAGCCATGCGGTGGCCCTTCAATGTAGGTCCGGTCAGCAGGGATGAGCTCCACAGGGGCTCCCTGAAGGTCGATGTTCGCGTGATGATCGCGAATCGAATAGACCTGATATCCGAGGTCCCTGAGCAGCACGCAAGTCTCGGCATTTTCCAAGCCACGTGACCAATCTGAATAACGACTGTTGGTCTCGAAAACCACGACCGGTGCCTGACCTGCGGGGAGACGAAGTTGATTCAGGGCACCTTGTAAAACGCGGTATTCCCCACCCTCGACATCCACCATCAGCAATTGAATGGAGGCGATGCCTTGTTTGGAAAGGTAGTCATCGACGGATGTCGCAGGGGTCGCTCCTTCTTCACCTTCGGGCGCTTCTTCCGGCGAAGCCAGTTCATCCGCTCCATCGAACTTCAAAGAAACACCGCTGACTGACCAGAGTCCCATGCAATGCGTCTTCACATTGCTCAGTCCATTGCGCGCTGCATTGCCAGCTAAGAATCCGTGCTGCTGCGGGGTGGGTTCAAAAGCATGCACTTGACCACCGCTGTCTTTGAGAGCGTGGGCCATGGGCACCACATGATCTCCAAAGTAGGCACCACCGACGACCACGTGCTGGGCGCCTTGGGCAAAGTGGAGCAACAGTCGTGTGGTCTGGGGCTCCCAGACATGGTCTGGATTCTCAGGAGCCAAAAGGAACTCACGGGCAATGCGTCCTGTGTAGGGGAAATCAAAGGTCAGCCCGTTGGCCAAGCGACGCGTGAAAACAGCGCCACTGAAGAGCTGGTCCACGACGGGTCCAGTTACCAAGTCACGCACAGCGACTTTGGGGTAGCCTTGCCTTAATTCCAGGTCCCGAATGGACTCCAGAAAAGTGGAGCGAAATGCCTCGTCATGGGCAAGCACGTGTCGATTGAGTTCCACCTTGTTGTTAGGCTTTGAGTTGTGAATTTCTTGTGGAGATACCGAGTATTGCATGAGCGTCAAACTAAATGTCCTGGAGGCTTGGGAGGCCTTCTAAGCCTGTGTTTTCTAACTAAACTTTCTGTTAATTTGTGGCGTGTTTGAGGGGTGAAGCTAGTCTCCAGGACCTTCGGGCAGAGGCTTCAAACAAGAAGCAATTCGCTCATTCGCCTCTCGGATATCTGACTGGGTGATCGTCTTGTTCTTGACCCAAGACTTGGCTCGAAACCGTTCGGGTTGAAGGTGCTTCTTTGCGGCTAACAGTGGATCGTAATTCACTGGCAAATTGAAGCGCTGAAGAAGCCGCAGTTTTAAGCCACGGCGATGATCTTCCAGGGTGAGATGGCGCTGATAGTTTGGCTTGCTCGTGCTCGCCACTTCCACCACGGCACGGGCGATGCGCTCACAGGAGTCACCTTTGGGAGAGGCTAGCCAGGTGGCCAGCAGCTCTTCGCGTGCTTTTTTGAATTCTGGCTGACTTGGATCTGCCAGTTGCCGCTCCACTTCTGCCACGATCAGCTCTGGCTCCGCCACTTCCGCCTGAGTGCCCGCCAGTTGTTCATGATAAAACATCGGGTGCTTCTCATTGATGATTTTGATGGTGGGCTTGCCCGCTACCCAACTCTCGAGCGCCGTCGTGCAGGTTTCGCAGGAAATTTCCAGATCGCAGTCCATGATCAGTCCTGAGATGGGCTGATCATGTTCGATGAATAGTCGAGAGCGCAGATCTTCCGGCAATTGCGCCACCCAGTCCGTGTAAAAGCGCAGAAACTCTCCCGGGTGCGGACGCATGATCACCTCGAACTTTCCGGACCGCAGCAGCGCTTCATAAAACTTCAGAACTTTCGCCCGCCCCCGATGGTTCGACTCGATGCCACTCCAGAAGTTCTCATAACTCTTGATGTGTTTCTTCCAGATGGCGAAGACACGCTCAGCGTGTTCCTTGGGTGCCTCTTTGCAGTCTGCCAGGATGAAATTCGTGCACAGCAGCACACGAGGCAGCGTTTTTTTCCGAGGTTGGGTGAGTTTGGAAAGCCGATTCCAAGGCTCAAAGTAGAAATCAAAACGCGGATTGCCCACCGTCTCGATCCTTGTTACCGCGCCATCGAATCCTTCGCGCAACAGGCACTCCTTCTGCACTGAGTTCCAGGCTAAAAACAGATCCACATGAGTCCGTTCATTGTATCGGTGGGATAGAAAACGCATCACCTCTGGATTGAAGGCCAGTGCCTCATTCGGCAGAACTGCGACCTTCACCCCCATTTCCTTGAGGCGTCCGGAAAAATTCGACAGATGACTCGCCTGCAGGTGATTGAAAATGATCATGTCCGGCCGGTAGGCCGCTAAAACAGAACGGTAAGCCTCGATTGGTTCCAAAATGAGTTCCGCTCCCAGTTGGCGCACGTAATGACCAAT
>JAIXVB010000063.1 GCA_027483245.1 Verrucomicrobiaceae bacterium
GAGAGCCATCGTGAAGTGGACCCGACCAATCGCTGGGTTTGGAGACACTCACCGCGTCGTTTGGCAGCTGAAGAGATTCGCGATGCGATGTTGATCAGTTCAGGAAGACTGGTGACCAAACCTGAGATCTCCGCTGTGACCAAACTGCGGATGGTCGAAATGCGCGACAACGGTCCAGAAGCCGCGGGCATCCACACCGCGGCAGATCAGGGGCTTCAACGCAGTGTTTATCTGCCACTGCTGCGCGGTGTGACTCCCAAGTCCCTGGAAGCCTTTGATCCCGTCGAACAAACACTCGTTTCGGGTCAACGCGACCATACCACCGTCCCAACCCAAGCCCTCTACCTGATGAACTCTTCGTTCGTCCGCCAGCAGTCACTGGCGCTCGCTGAGCGTCTTCTCTCGGAAATCCAATCGTCAAACTCAGAGCGTGTGAGGCAGGCTTATCTGCTGACCATCGGTCGCGAACCCACGGCTGCGGAAATCACGCGGGCAGAAGGATTCATAGCTGGTTACGCAAACTCTTACACGGCTCCTTCTGAACCCCTGCCTCCACCCACTGTGGAAGCTCAGCCCCAACTCGCGGTGGTCGAGCCGGGAGCCGTGATTACTCCCATCAACTCCGACGATGTGGACCGCACGGAAGCCAAGGTCGCGGAAACCGTCGTTCACCCCAAGTCGGCGCAGTCCGCCGCTTGGATGAGCTTTACCCAAGCACTCTATGCTTCGGCCGAATTTCGTTTTGTCCGCTAAAGATTCACTCCCTCCTTCATGTCACTCATTCATCACCCTCCCTTCACACGTCGCACCGCGCTTCAGACGACTGCTGCCGGCTTTGGTTACATGGCATTCAATGGCTTGATGGCCGCTGAGGCACTCCGCAATGGCACTCCTTTGAAGCCCTTGGCAGCACGCGATGCCCATTTCCAAGCCAAAGCCAAGCGCATCATTTTCATCTTCATGGAAGGTTCAATGTCGCAGCACGACACCTTTGAATACAAACCTGAACTGATCAAAAATGATGGCAAGGCAGGGCCTGGCGGTGGCACGCTCACCAAGTCAAAATTCAAATTCAGTCAGCATGGCCAAACTGGCACCTGGTTCTCTGAATTGCTGCCTAGCATCGCCCAACATTCAGACAAACTCTGCTGGTTGCGCGGATTGCACACAGACACTCCAGCTCATCCGCAAGCGGTGGTGCAGCTTCATACCGGCAGTGCCAATGCAGCTCTGACGCGCCCCAGCTTGGGTGCTTGGCTGCTTTATGGACTAGGCACTCCGAATCAGGATCTGCCAGGTTACATCACGATCAATCCTCCACCGAATTTCGGCGGCGCGGTGAATTACGGCAGCGCCTTTCTTCCGGCGCATTATCAGGGCACCCGCATCACGGACCAAGGTCACCTGCCCAATCTGAAACCTGCCTCAGCTTCACCGCTGCAGCGCAAGCAACTGGATCTCATTCAAGCCATGAATCGTGACTTTGCTGCCGCCCCAGGTGCTCCAGACCCCGTCGAAGCCATCATTGATTCCTATGAACTCGGTTTCCGCATGCAGGGTAAGGTCTCGGAGTTGCTCGACATCTCCAAAGAGCCACGAAAAGTTCAGGACGCTTATGGGGTCAATGACAGCGGCCCCAAAGCCGCCTTTGCGAGACAGTGCCTCATGGCGCGGCGGCTCAGCGAGGCTGGGGTTCGTTTTGTTGAGATCTGTCAGGGTGGCTGGGACCACCACAACAACCTGCACAAAGGCCTGATCGACCGCACCGGCTCGGTCGATCAACCCACGGCCGCACTGCTCACAGACCTTGAGGAGCGCGGTTTGCTGGAAGATACGCTCGTCCTTTTTGGTTCCGAGTTTGGTCGTCTGCCCACATCTCAAGGGCAGGATGGTCGCGATCACAACATCACGGGTTATTCCATGTTTCTGGCAGGTGCCGGAGTCAAAAAAGGCTACAGCTATGGCGGCACGGACGAACTGGGCATCAAAGCTGTAGAAGGCCGCATGCACATCAATGATCTTCACGCGACCCTGCTTGCACTCATGGGCCTGGATCATGAACGACTTACTTATCGCTATACTGGCCGCGACTTCCGCCTGACTGACGTCGCGGGTGAGGTGGCCAAAGACATCTTTGCTTGATCCGTGGTTGGGCCTGTCTGCCCAGCGGCACAGAGCGGTTTTTCAAGCAATTTCGACAAAAGTCCGCGTCTCCTGGCGGCCTCTCATCACACGACGGATGAGGGGCCGCTTTCCTTATTTTATCGACTCAGGCAGGCCATTTGACTCCATGTTCCTGCCTCAATGAAAATTGCTTTTGAGACATCTGGATTCAAGCGAGCCCACCATCAGGTGCTACCGCTGAGGCTCTTTTCGAACCTGCAGCCCGGCACCCTAAACTCTAAACGGTGAGTTTTTTCTCCATCAGATAGTCGTCCATGACAAAGCCGCTGCCGATGTCTGAACAGACATCTTCCATGAAAACAAAGCCTGCGCGCTGATAGGCTCGAATGGCCAAGGCGTTGGCCCGGTTGACTCGCAAGCGAAGACGTGGACAACACATTTCCAGGGCGCGTTGAGCGATCCAATCCAGCGCCGCAGCCCCGACTCCACGCCCCTGCATGTCAGGATGGATGTAGAGCTTATTGATGAAGGCGACATCGTCAGGATAACGTTCGAAAGACAGATAACCCACCGGCCCCAAGGTCTCAGCCTCGATGAGAGCAAACCAGGTATCACGCACCTCCATCTCACGGGCCATCGCGCCGGGTTGATACCAGATGGAGAGCATGTACTCGATCTGCTTGACCGAGATGATGCCAGGATAACAGCGATGCCAGATTTCATGCGCGAGGCGCTGAATCACGGGCAGCTCAAAGGCATCAATCCGCCGAATGCGAACCAGAGGTGGTAAGGCGCGGCTTCTTCCCAATTGCTCACGGCTCCATTGCAAAGCTTGCTGCCACTGAAACAAATCATCCGCTGGAGAAAACTGAGCCAGGTGAGTGGTGATGTCTTCATGAGTCGGCTCCACGATGCCCTCATCACGGATCTGTTTCATGTCGGAAGGATACTCGGACTCTGGCAGGGTCTCTTTGGCCAAATACCAGCAGGCCCAGGCGCGCCAAGTGCGCAAGGCTTTGTTTGGCTCCACCATGCGTGTGGCCAAGTGCTGCCAATGACGACGTGGATTGCCGATGAACTGATCGTTAGGTCGATTCAACAAAAGCCAGGCCATGGCTTGATAAGGCAAGGGCCAGCGCTGCAAGATGGGTTCGTCCTGAGTCAAAGGACAGGCAAGTGCACGATTCAGTAGAAGGATACACTTGGCAGGGAAACCGATCTGCCAAAGCGTCTGCGCATAAAGATGACAGGCCTCATAAAAAGCAGGGCCACGATCTTTGCCAAAAGCATTGATCTCTTCCGCCGTGTGCCAGCGTTCGATCCGTGGCAGGTGCGGATGAGGGGCATTGATCATCGAAGGAAGACTCATGGCCTAACCCAGCACAGGCTAGCCGATGGGCAAGCGAGACCGTGATGGACTCATCCCAGGATCCGCTTCCCC
>JAIXVB010000211.1 GCA_027483245.1 Verrucomicrobiaceae bacterium
ATCGAGCCACAGTGATCAAGAAAGCGGCTGATCCAACGATAGTAAATCGATGCAGTGTCAGCATGAAGGCCGCAGGTGGCAATGGCTTCTGAGATTCGTTCTCGAAGAAGGGCATCTTCCGCGTCTGAGAGATAAGATGCTAAAGTTTTGTAAGTCTGTTGAGCGGGAGAAATACATGGGGTCACGAAATTCATATTTCGTTTTCTAAAGTTAGACATTTCACACCAATTTCTAGCATTTTATGCAAAATGCATTTTTTCTTGGGTGAGAGGGGGGATGCTGTGCTTCGATTCTGCCCGAGCAGGCCCTTTTTTTCGCCTCCATTCCTTACGCCAAACGAGCCTTCTGTTTCGGGCAGCGCAGAGGGAAATGCCTGAGAGGCATTTTTCCGCCAATTTTGTCCGAGCCCTGATTTCAGGGTGCCTCCCGGCATCTGGAGTTCAGTGAACCTTCACCTTCCGTTCCCATGTCTGGCTCCCCTCCCACTTCGGAATCCAAGTTCAAATGTCCCCCTCGGGTGGATGAGGATTGCCCCAGTCGTGATCCCCACGCCCAGCCGGTCAGCAAGATCAAACACGCGATCATTTTCCTGCTCGGCTTCCTCAGCCTCACCCTGATCGGCCTGATTTTACGTCAGCTCATCCGCCTTTTTTGATTCTCGCTCCCCATGAGACCCAAGCACATCAGCATCCCCAACCAAAGAACCACCAGTCGGGTCTATCCAATGCCGAAGTCAGCGCTTCGCCCGAAGCTGCCGCGCAAAGTTCGTTGGTGGATGCTCGCTGTGGTTCTGCTGCCACTGCCGGGTTTCATGATTTTGGGCTTGCCGAAAAAGCCCGTGGCTCCTGCCGCCGCAGCCCGAGGTGCTCCAGAAATCGCCCCTTCCGCAACCTTGCAAAATGGCGACTTCGAGGCCGCCAGTTCTGCCCCTTGGCATCCCATGCTCAATAACTCCCAGTGGGGCAGCTTCGACATCGGCACGGAGCAGGTCACTCCTCAAACCACCAATCATTACGCACGAGTGAAGGCTCAGGTCCCTCCTGATTCCCCAGCCATTCGTGTCTTTGGAGCTGTGCAAGAAGTGATCGTGAATCAAGGACTGCCAGAGACCCTCGACTTCCACTTCAGGGTCGAACAAGAAAATCCTCTCTGCAGCAAACAATACGCCCAAGTGGTCGCCATTTTCCTGCCTGAGATCACGGCCGCCAATGCCGGCAATGTCCAGCTCCGCCATGTCCTGCATGGTGTCAAAGTCGCTCCTTACGAAATGACCAATGCGCGGTTCGTCATGAACCCGCCTTCTACCCCCCTGGCCAGCGATTGGCGTGCCTATTCCCTGCTGATCCGTCAGGCTTTCCACGATGCCTACCCTGGCACCGACTTTTCCAAAGGCACCCTCCGCCTCCTTTTCGAAGCCCGCTACGACGACATGCCTGATTCCGTCCCTCCCGGCAGCGTCGCCCTCGAGGTCCACTACGACAACATCGACCTCCAGTGACCGAACAGATGGAAAAGAGAAAAGAGCCAAGCCTCCAGAATCACGAACCAAGAACCACCACTACCCACTGAAAACCACCCCGCTCACACACCCACAACAACCAACGATCACCCCTCTCTAGCATGCCTCCTCCCATCCACATTTTTCGTTTAGCCGTCTGCCTTGGCTTCTTGGTGGCGTGTGGAGATCACGTGGCCGACAAGGAGCGTGCTGGCGTGTCTGGCATGGCGGAAAAAAAGCAGATTTCCACTCAGGACTCCACCGTCAACGATTTCCAGTCTTCAGACAAAGTGCCCCAAGCGGACCGCTCCGCGCCGACCCGCACGCCCGAGGAACAAAAACTCCTCGAGACGCTCGAAGCCTCCATGAACGGCAGTAATGCCCCGCAGCAGCAATTGGATCTCTATGAGCAATGGGGGCGGCTGAATCCTCAGGCGGCACTTCAGCACGCTCAACAGCGTGATTCTGATTTCGTGTTCTTCTGCGTTCGTGCCGTTCTTCACGGTTGGTTGGACCGCGACCCCGCTGCCGTCGCCGCTTGGATCGCCCAGCAGCCAGAAGGCACGGATAAATCCCAGTTCGTGACCGTGCTCATGGAGCGTGCGGCACCTGAGTCACTGCCAGCTCTGGCCGAATGGGCCCGCTCCCAACTCGATTCTCCTGGCAGCGCTGCTTTTGTTCAGGGTCTGCTTCATCAGTGGGGTGAGATTGCTCCCAAATCCGCTGCCGATTGGGTCCTGAAAAACCTCCTCTACCAGCCCAGCAGCCCTGGATCGGCTCCCACCTCGGTTCGACCCGAATTCAAAAGCTTCTTCGCCAACTGGGCCACTCAAGACGCTGCCGCCGTCGCCACCTACATCAGCACCCTGCCAACAGGCAGCCCCGCCCGCGACCACGCCAGCGCTGCGTTCGCCTCGCACGCCATCGTCGAGGACCCCGAAACCGCCCTCCTCTGGGCCGACAGCATCACCGATCCCACCCTTCGCTCCACCACCCGCACCCTCCTCGAGGCCACCCGCTTTCAACTCATGCTTCAGGGGAACCTGACCTCGCTCACTGAGGACGGGTCTTAGCCAGAGATCAGAACCAAGCCGCCAGAAAGGGAAAAGGGATAAGGGAAAAGAGAAAAGTGCCAGAACCAAGAACCAAGAACTTTCCCTCCGCCCTCCGCCCTCCGCCCTCCGCCCTCCGCCCTCCGCCCTCCGCCCTCCGCCCTCCGCCCTCCGCCCTCCGCCCTCCGC
>JAIXVB010000151.1 GCA_027483245.1 Verrucomicrobiaceae bacterium
TGCACCACAAAGAGCGAAGCCGTCGATGGGCGCTGAAACGACACCGGGCCATACGCAAAGACATGAACGCGGCGAAGAATTTCGACAGGCAGATCGAGCTGATCAAGAAGATGAACCCCACAACTGCCTGCGAGCAAGATCACTGCATCGTGGTCAGCGAACAGCTTCGTGACCTGCGCGCGATGACATCTTTGAAAAGCAGGCAGCATGGATTCCACAAAGTGCCGGACATTGTTTAAACTGGCCCGCAGGAGACCGACGGACTCAGGAAAAGCAAAGGTCTCTTGAAAAGGAAAGTTATGCGACACCCAATGTTCTTGCGCCACCTGCGAACGCTGCTGGAAATCGATCTGCTCGCGTGAAAGCCCTGTGCAGCCACGCACGCTGTGACCTGTGATGAATGCAACGATGTGAGTTCTTGAATTCATCAGACCGCAGAGAAATCATTCGTATCGCGAACTTTGTAGCGGCGGGTGCGCCAGCGAATCGTGCGACAGGTCAACGCATGGACAAGATGCATTGGCTGCATGAGTTCCGACAAAACGGAAAGTCCAGGACGATGCAGGGGCCGTTTAAAAAAACGTCGATGCATGGCCGTGATCACCCAGGCTCTTATGACCAACACACAGACCCAACACAGCCAAGCCACTGAGCTTGCACTGACGATGACATGGATCAGCAGGACGATGAACAGGATGGGTGGCAGGCCATGCAAAACAAAGATGAGCATCTGCACGGGAATGCTTTGTCTCTGCAACAGCAACAGCGTGAACAAATACCAGCGATGCATGAGCTGCAGGTAATGACTGAAGTTTCGCAGACCTGTCTGGACCTGTAGCGGAGCTTTCGACTGTTGAATGCTGCCACCTTGTTTCAGCACGAGGGTGGCCAACGCTAAATCGTCGGTCAGTTCATGAAGAATGGGCTCAAAATTCTGGATCCCAGCGAGTTCTTCACGACGCAGCACATAACCCATGCCATTCAGCGTGAAAGGTGGCAGCAAACGCGAAGTGCCAAGGTAGGTGAACACGGAATTGTTGTTCACGAATTGCGACAGCAGGCCGGAGGGCACATCCCCCGAAGAAAGATAACAGGGCAGACCTGTGGCCACGGTGTGATGCGCGGCTGCAGCGGCTAAAGTAACCGCACTCTGCTCTGGCAGCGTGGTGTCATCATCCAACACACAAAACAAAGGCGTCTGAACCAGACCCGCTGCACGCTGAAGTTTCCAGAGCTTCGGGTTCGTCGCATCTGGGCATGGCGGGCAACTTTCGACTCGCAACCGCGCTGCGGGATGCGCTGCCTTCAACACCATTGCAAGACGCTGCCCCTCCGCATCGTCATCATCGATCAACCACAGAAAATCTTGTTCGGGTAAAGCCCTCAGATTGGCTTCAAGTCGGGTTTGCAAAAGCGGATCGCCGCTGAGAATCGCCTGCACCAACGTCATGGCTCCAGGATGAAGCGAAGCCTGCGGAGACTCGGGCAAGGTATCCGCGTAGGACAAAGCCAACCAAGCTTTGAACAGCAGCACACTCACGTAAAGAGCGGCGAGAATGAAGAGGGTAACAGTCATGATCCTTCTGAAGTCCAAGTTTCTTTTTGCCAACGAATGAAGCGATCAAGTCCCTCCCACAAATCCACCGAAGGCGGACCCAGAACACGCAGGCTTTTGCTCACATCGAAGGTCTTGCTGTAACCCAGCACACCCACTCCGAAGCGCGTAATGGGAGGTTCTTTCTCTGGCAGAAAGCACTGATAAAACCACTCGATCAACCTACCCACCCACATGGCCTGAGTTCGAGAGATCTTCCGCCGAGTGGGCGGCAGCCCCAGCCGCGCATAAATGTCGGCAATGAATGCCTGAATCTCCACCGGCTGATTGTTGGTGAGGTTAAACTCCCCTTTCACGGAGGTCTCCAACGCTGCCGTCAGCAGGTAATCGCAGAGCGCATCAATGTAGATCAAATCACCGATCGCCGGTGGACCTGGGCGTGTAATGGCTGCCATCTTGCCCTCCTTTGCAGCACGCAGGATGCGGGGGAAGAGCACCGTGTCACGTGGACCAAAGACAGCGCGGGGACGCAGGATCACCCACTCTCCCGAAAAGCGCCGAACCACAACTTCGCCCTCATGCTTGGTCTGTGCATAGGCATTCACAAAGGCTGGGCCGATCGGGTTCTCCTCTGTCATGTTCAGTTGATCTTCTTCACGATAAAACACCGAGCTCGAAGAGACATAGACCAGCCTGCGCACACCACGCTGATGGCAGAAGTCCACGACATGCTGCGTGGCCTTCACATTGTGCAATCGGAACTCCTCCAGACTTCCCCACGGTGATGCGCGTGCTGCGGCATGAATGACCACATCAGGCTGCCAATCCAGGTTCAAAGGTTGGGTGAGATCCGCACGCACATAGTTCGGCAAATCGGTCTCACGCCGGCCCAATCCAAGGATCTCCACATCATCGCGTTGAGCAAATTGCAGGCAGAAGGAACTGCCGACAAAACCTGAGGCACCCGTGATGAGAATTTTCGTTTTCATAAAGGCGGGCAAATGCAGCGAATGCGTTTTTGTTTCTCGTCCAGAGCCTGATCAGTCCAGGGCAAAAACACCCACTCCGGTGACCCAAGACCCAGTCCATCCAGCAATTGATTCAAAGCGAAGCGCACGGACTGTTCCAAGCTCTCATGGCCAAGACGCAGGCGGATTTCCCAGCGCTCGCCATGCTGCTCGATGCGGTAGAGATCCAGCGGTTCAGGCATCGAATACAAAGCTTGGCGCAGGGAATCAGGAAACACGGCTTGGTTGACACCTTGTTTGTCCTTGGCCCAAAGAACCTCTTCCGAACGCCCCTCAATGTTTTGCAACCTCATGGAAGCGCGACCGCAGGGACAAGGTGCCTCATCGACACGCAGGATGTCATTCAATTGGCAACGCACGAACCACTGCGTGCTGCGGGTGAAGTCGGTGATGACAGGCTGAAAACGATCGTGCTTTTCATCCATCCATTGAGTCTCGATGTGCAGCTTTTCTTCGTTGAGATGCAATCGACCTTCTTCACAGGTGTAACCCAAAAATCCTTCCGCAGCCTGATAGATCTGAGCCACAGGCACGCCGAATACGGACTCAATCAACGCCTGATCTCGCCCATCCAGCACCTCTGCCACCGAGATGATTTGGGTAGGACGCAAACCCGACTTCGAAAGCTTTTCACGTCGAGCCAAATCCGCCAGCACCGTGGCAGGAGCGACCAGAATCTCAGGACTCAGCCGAACCAACTCAGCCCACAATTCATCAAAGGGACGCGTGAGATCGGCATAGGCCAGCTTGATGCGCCGACTCGAGATGGTTTGGTAAAGGTTGCTGCTGGCGCGCAGGAAATAGGCAATGCGCAGCGGTGGGCTCAGAGGATTGAACACACGCCTCAATGAGGCACTCGACAGCAAACGCGCGAGGATTTGCCCCGTCCAACGACAGCGATCCGCACGATCGACGAGAAATACATGACGCGCCCCTGAAGTGCCCGAGGAAAAACCCACGCTGATGCCACCAGGCAACTGCGGTTTGAAATCGCGCTCACGTTCAGCTCGCAGACCGACCGCCGTGGCTTGCTCCAGAGAGATGCTCGCACGATTCAACTCGGTGAAGTGCTCCAGAAACATCGCCTTGGTCATCACAGGAAACTCTTTGAGCTCGGGAGTCCGCGATTGATAAAAGGGCGAATCACGCACCACCCGCTGGAGAAAACGTCGCAGCTTTTTCTGCTGATTGGCCAACAAGCGCGCTCGATTCTTTTCACGCGTCAACCAACGCGTCTGCGCGAAGTGCCAGAGGATGAGCAAGCTCTCAATCACGGGCGATTCTTCGGGTGCCTCCGCGCTGGCTCCAGGTCGTGGAGCAATGAGAGGGGATGATGCGGGGTGCCTCGGTGGCCTTCAACAGTGCACGCAATTTGGCAAAGGTCTCGTCATAGACCTTACCGCGGTGAAAGAGCTGATAAGCGAGACGTGAAGGCGGGCGATTTTGTTCCAGACCCTCGATCTTCCAGCAGGCATCACCCACAAGAAAAATCAGACCTTCCTCCTCGCTGTGAAAGCTCAGACCGAGCTGAGACGCGGCATGTCCAGGAAGATCCAGGCCGATCAAACTGGCATCGCCCATCAAGTCCAAGCCTGTCGTGAAGGGCTGCATGTTTGGAGGCAAGGGAACCGTCGCCGCCTCTTCGGCAATTCGTAACCGCTTTTCAAAGTCCGCCGGTAAAAGGTCGTGGAGATAGGCGCGGCGCAGTCGGCCCAGGCGACCCTTCTTTTCACAGAGCAGGCGCTCCGTTTGAGTGGCGATGAAACGTGCGTTGGGAAAGTCACGCAGCCCAGCCACATGATCCGCATGGAAGTGAGAGATGACGATGGTCTCGATGTCCTTGGCCGAGATGCCACGGGCTTCCAGCTGATTCAGCAGTTCCTCTTCAGGGGCCAATTGCACGGGCGTGATGACCCGATACAAGCACTCTGGGAAACGTCGTGTGGCCGACCAGAAATGCCGTGAGTAACCGGTGTCATAGAGCAGTAGGCCATGCTGGGGATGTTCGATCAATCCAACCAGCGCAGGGAAATCAATTGCCCGCCGACTGCCACCGCGCAAAGCCGCACATTCTGGATGCTGGCAGTGCCCCACCTTCAGCAGGTCGAACTTCACCGAGGTGGAAAAAGCAGCGTTCATGTCAGTATTCAAAGATCAGGCCACCGATGGAAACGCCCGCCCCAGAGCCGAGCAAGAGAGCTTTGTCACCTCGCTTGAGTCCATAGCGATGAATCGCAAAATGCAGCGCCGTGGGCAGAGAGGCGGCGACTTGATTGCCGAACTCGCCGAACACATCCACCATTCGGCCATCGTCAAAACCGAGCATCTTCGCCACATGGTTCAAAGCTTGTCGGCTGGCCTGATGTGGGATCAGCAGGGCCAATTCCTCACGTTTTACCCCGGCCTCTTCCAGCAGGCCTTCTACGAAGTTCGGTAGCTCACGCCCCACCAACGCAAACAGCGCACGCCCCCTCATTTCAAACAACGCCTCTGCGTGCTCAGGCTGACCACGACGATGAAAGCGTGAGCCACCCGAGCGAATGCGACAA
>JAIXVB010000595.1 GCA_027483245.1 Verrucomicrobiaceae bacterium
AAGTCCGGCGCTGAACTTTTTAACCTCGCCAGCGATCCAAATGAGACGACCAACCTTGCAAAAAGCCAGCCTGAGAAGGTGGCGGAACTCAAAGCGCGCTTGGCTCAATATGCCGCTGAAGCCTTGCCACCAAAAGGGGGACCGCTGCCGAAGAACTTCAAGGTGCCGAAAGTCTGGGGTGAGCCGTGAGTCGGGATCCGTGACGTAAAGAATCCCTAAATTCTCTGTGCGTCCTGCGCAGTGGTGTTAATCTGGCGCCGCAAATCTGCGCACGTCATGAAACCCATCACACGCTTCGGGCTCACGTTAGTCCTGTGTCTCTCGGCCTTTGCGCCGTTGTCTCTTTCCCTCGCGGCTCCTGCTAAAAAGGGCCGTGTTGAAGTCAAAGCGGAACCGGTCTTGGAGGCCGAGTTCACCATGAATCCTTCGGAACTCTCGCCTGAGTCCACGATTGAGGTGGTCTTTCCCACCCCCATGATTCCAAAGGAGAAGATCGGCAGTGTGGACCCTGAGTCGCCACTGGTGGTGACGCCCGCGCTCATGGGTGACTTTCAGTGGATCAGCACGCGCAGTGGTCAACTGAAGCTCACACAAGCGCCGAAGTTCAATGCCAGCTACGACTTTGCCCTGCGTGCCGGTTTGCGAGATCTGGCAGGCAAGGCACTCTCCACCGAGCAGCTCGCCTCTGTGAACAGCGCGCAGTTTCGCGTGATCGATCAATCGCCAAAGTGGTTCAACAGTGACGAGGCCGAGCGTCGTCCGCGTTTTGTCTTTGAGTTCAACGACAACGTCACCGCCGCAGATACCGCAGCACACCTGAGTTACGAGTCGGAAAATCCCAAGCTCTCCATCCCTGCCAAGGCGCGCCATGCGATGGGGAAAGACTTCTCTCGTTACAGCGAGCCCCAGCCGACATGGGCTGAAGAGATTGCCAAAGTGAAGCCGACTTTGACTCCTGAAGCCACTCGCCTGAGTGCCATCGTGGTGGAGCCTGCGGAGCTGCTGCCGGTGGCGACGAAATGGCGACTGGTCATCAAACCGACGCTGACGAATGCTTCGGGGTATGTTGCGCTCGCCGCTGGGGATGAGATTTCACTCGGGGATGTGACGCCTTTTTTGGTCCGCAAAGCCTCAGGCCACACGCCCTTTGATCAGTCCTATTTTGTGGACATTGATTTCAATAAAGCACTGTTGGCTCAGCGTGATGAACCCTTCAAAAAAGAAGAGGTCCAAGCCATCGCTGACAAGTTGGCGGCTGCGGTTCACATTGAGCCTGCCGTCGCAGGTCTAAAGGCGGAGATATTGGGGCGTAGTTTGCGTCTCAGTGGTGCCTTTGCGCTGAAGACTCCGTATCGCGTGGTGGTGGAGCCCACCATTGCCTCAGGCGATGAATTGCCGCTTTCTGCCGTGGCAGAGCATGAGGTCACCTTCATCCCGAATCCTCCCTATGTCGCCGCACCGGCTTTTGTCCGCGCTCAGTTGGCCAAGGGTGCAGGCGACTTCGAAGTCTCAGCCGCCAACGTCCGTGAAGTGCGCGTGCGTGCCAAGCGCCTGAGCGGCCCTGAGTTGCTCCAAGCCACCGACAAGTATTCAGCCTACCGCAGCGCCTTTTACGCCGGTGAGAAAAAGAAAAATGAGTTCACCCCGGAGTCGATCGAGGCTTATCCCGGCACCCTGGTATTTGACCGTACCTTCCCCATCAACAAGCCACTCGATCAGAGTGAAATGGTGAAACTGAATTGGCGGGAAGTGCTGGGTGGTGATGTCGCCGCGCCTTTGTTCCTGGAGTTTGAAGGACGCGCGGCAGAGGGTGTCGAGCAAAAGACCATCCTCACGCAGACGTTGGTTCAATTCACCGACCTGGGCCTCATGCAAAAGAGCAATGGCCGCGAAACGCTGGTCTTTGTCACCTCGCTGCAAACCGGCAAGCCCGTCGCTGGGGTGCGACTCACCGCAGTGGATGCCGTGCAAAAGCTCATCGGCTATGCGGATACAGATGCGAATGGAATCGCCGTGATGAAAGGAGCCAACCCTTCTCTGGTGCTTGCCGAGAAAGCCGGTGATTGCGCTGCCCTCGACTGCGATGACTCTCACATCGGAGGTGTCATTCCGTATGATCTTCCCACAGCTTGGGAAGACATCTGGAAGCCCGTGCAACGCACCTTTGTTTTCAGTGATCGTCCTTTGTATCGCCCCGGTGATACGGCTCATGTGAAAGCGATGACTCGCACGCGTGTGGCGGA
This sequence comes from Verrucomicrobiaceae bacterium, assembly GCA_027483245.1. GTDB lineage: Bacteria > Verrucomicrobiota > Verrucomicrobiia > Verrucomicrobiales > Verrucomicrobiaceae > Prosthecobacter. The sequence goes on from JAIXVB010000595.1 coordinate 2,244, forward strand.
TGATCTCACGCTCAGCACAGGTGAAAAAAAGGCCCGTGTTTCGATTCGTGACCCGCGTTATCGCGTGGTGCTTGAAAAGGAAGTGACCTTCAGCGCAAACGGTTCTTGGTCCGATGATGTGAAGCTGCCTGAAGGCCCGCTGGGTTGGTATGAACTGTTGATCACCTTTGACTCTGAAGACAAAGAAAACAGTGGGGCGAGCGGGTTCTATTCGTTCCGCATTGATGATTACCGACCGAACAGTTTCGAGGTGAAAATGGATGGCAAAAAGCTGGAGGTGCTGGCAGATCGCCTGAAGCTGCCGCTGAACGCGAAATATTACATGGGCAAGAGCCTCAGCCGTGCCAAGGCAAGCTGGAACGCCTCCTCCACCCGTGAGTTCAGAACTCCAGAAGGTTATGAGGATTATCACTTCGGCGAGGCTCCGAGCTGGGCACACTACGGCAAAGACCGCGATGCCGATGGCGATTACGACGACAGTGACTCAGACGATGAAGGTGAGTGGTGGGTGAATGGCGATGTCTATCTCGACGATGATGGCAACGCCGTTCTCGAGATGCCCATGCCACCACCGAATCGTGCCGCGCTGCCGCAGCAGGTGCGCGTGACTGCCGAGGTCACGGACATCAATCAGCAGACCATCAGCGCCGCGACAGAATTGGAGGTGCCAGGCGCAGAGGCCATTATCGGTCTGAAGGGCCCGCAGTTCTTTGGTGCCGCTGGACAGGACCTGACAGTGGAAGCTGTGGCCATTGATTCCAAAGGTCGCCCCGCATCAGGCAATGTGCGTGTCGAAGTGAAGGTGGAACGCCAGGAATACCACACCCTGAAAATTGCGACCGCAGGCGGTGGATCGACCACCAAAGATCAGGTGATCTTGCGTGAAGAATTGAAGCAATCGCTGGACTTGAAATCTGCCACGGCAGCCAGCGCGCCCTCGGCCATGATTCGTTTCAAACCCACCCGTGGAGGTGTTTATTTTGTCACGGCGGAAGCCACGGACGCTAAGGGCAAGAAGATGCTCTCTCGCCTGCCTGTTTATGTCATCGGCGGCGGTGATTTTCCCTGGGCCATGGAAGACGGAGCTCGGATCAATTTGCAGCCTGAGAAGAAGAAACTGAAGCCCGGTGAAGAGGCTGTCATTGTGGTAAAAACACCCATTGCTGGCACTGCGTTGGTCAGCGTGGAGCGCAACAAAATTCATCAGCACTTTGTCACCCAGATCTCGCCAGAAAATCCGGTCATCAAAGTTCCTGTTCAGGATGCGGA
>JAIXVB010000055.1 GCA_027483245.1 Verrucomicrobiaceae bacterium
CTGATTCGTTAGTATTATGCCTTGCTCATCAAATAATGCCTAGGCTTGCCATGGCGCTGTTTGTTGGTGAGGGGCGGTAGATCCAGGTGGAAAAGATGGCGCATGGTTTTGTCATGCTTCTTGAGGGTGCGCCGCGCCTCTTCTTGCAGGGCTTGCCAGCGCCTCCAGGGATGCTCCGGCGCGTGTGTCAGATGTCGCAGCAGACTCAGCCACTCCACATAAGCGCGAGAGATGTCACCCTCGGCAATGTCTTGACGCAGCTCGCGAGTGTCGGGGCGTTCAGGATGCAGCAGCGTATTCAGCAACTCCGCGGCGCCTTCACCGTAATCGGTGGGGAGACCATTTTCCAAGTAACCCTGATGATTGATGAAGCCATACGTGTTCCGGCACACCGCTCCCAGACGTTCCGAGCCACAGGCGAGCGGCAGGTCAAACTTGGCTCCGCTGCGAAGGTTGGCCATGTGCGTGATGAGCTCATCCAAAGGATAACCTTCATCCTCCAGAGCAGCGGCAATCGCCAGCCCCTCACCGCCTTGGAAAAACGAAAAGATCTCACCCCGGCGGGTGGGCATGCCCTCGGCATCGATCAAACCCAGCGTGCGCCACGCATGAATCGGCGAGCCTGGACGCGGCTGACGATGGGCAGGGGAGACTTCGGGGCTGGTTCCCTCACGATCATGCACTTCGGTGTCATTTCTCACCACGCGACTGCGCTCTTGCGGATTCAAAATCGGACGGCCTAACGAATCCTGATACACAGAGACTTCCAACGGGCTCAGGTCAAAGAGAGCGAAGACAAGGCCCTCTTTCTCCACCGTGCGCAGGAGTTGAGGCAAAGCGGAACCGAGCTGACCGTGAGCCACCTCTTTTTGATAAGTCTCATGAATCGCTGCAGCCACGGTGTGCGCATGCAGCACGACAATCTCCTCCAGAGGCACCTCCTCGGGTTTTCGTGGCAGTTTTAACAGACGCCGCATGGACTTGGTCAAGCGCAGCATTCCAGGCTGATTGGGCAGGCTCTGTCCCAGGGGCACTTCGACTCCGTAGAGATCTTTTTCCAAACGTCCCACTCGGCCGAGCCCATGCGCGAACTGGGCGACAAAACCTGGGATGCTCAGGGCCGGGGCGATTTTTTGAGCATTGGCCAGCCAGGCTTGGCCTAACGATAAAGTTTGCAAAGGCGTGCTGGATCGCCGCTCCCACTCGCCTTGTGAATTGAAAATCTGTCGCTCCGTGGCTTCCAGGCCAAACAGTGCTTTCGCTTCTGTGAAGGGCTGCATGAGCGTGCTCTCGGGCACGTTCGCCTCGAGCCCCAGCAGCGGCGCTTCTTTGGCGAACAAACGCTGAGCAAAGTGCTCAGCGGCTTCAAATGCATTGCCTTTGGTGAGGGCCGCATGTTTCATCACGCGAAGAAAAATGGGCCAGGCCAGGAGTTGCCCCCGATGCAGGCGCGCTGGGCGTGCATCCATCAGCGTGGGGCTTTGTTTGGTGGTGACGACGTAGCCATTATCGTCGAGCCCGCGCCTGCCTGCACGACCATACATTTGCAGCAGTTCATCGGGTGCCAGTTTGTGCTCCCCTTTGCCATCATGAAAGGTCGTGCCTGCCACATGAACACTGCGCACGGAGAAGTTGATGCCCGCAGCGAGCCCCATGGTGGCGACGATGACGCGCAGCTGGCCTGCCTTGGCCAAAGGTTCAATCACTCCGGCCCGCGCTGCATACGAAAGGCCACTGTGATGAAAAGCGATGCGCCGCTCCAGTAGAGTGGCCAGATCTTTCCCACACACAGCGCGTTGTTCTTGGGTGAGATCGAGTGTTTCTCCCTGCGGTAAGTCAGCCGCCAATCGACGAGCGATGGTTTCAGCCTCTTTGCGACGCGGTGAGAAGATCAACAAGGGAGCCAAATCGGCCAGCATCACCGCAGCGGCAACCTTGGGCCAGAAGTGCTCGAAATGCCGCGCCATTCGTTGAGGGAGCGCTTCCCAGGGAGCTTCTTCCAGAGGCACGGGCCTTTCTTTGGTCATCACCACTTCAGCGGGCCGCCCCAGACGACGCAGCCAAGCCACGATGTCTTCAGGATTGGCCACAGAGCCACTGAGCAGCAGGAGTCGCGTCTCAGCGGGTGCCAGAGCGATGGCGGCCTCGTAATGGCTGCCACGAGCCTCATCGGCGATCATTTGATACTCATCCATCACCAGCATCGCAGGTCCCTCGCCACGCACCATTCGTTCCAATTGCGTTTCTAGGGTCGCCACGATCACGGGAGCCTGGAGATTTTCGGCGACATCCCCTGTGGCAATGCCGACATCCCATTTGGCCTCTTTCCACTCGGCGTATTTGTCATTGGCCAGTGCTCGTGTCGGCACGGTGTAAACCGCTTGTCCTTGGAGGGAACGAGACTGATGGAGGAGTTCGAAAATGTAGGTTTTGCCAGCGCCCGTGGGAGCACTCACGACCACGTCAGAGCCTGCGCGTAAAAAATTGACGGCTTGGTGCTGCCAGATGTCGGGGAGCTTGAGCGTGTTGAGGGAGGGCAGCATGAAGGAGGCTTTCCTGTGGTTACGAACGCCAAGCACTTCGCGCAAGGGGCACTATTCAAACCCTCAGTTCAAAATCAGGCTTTGAGGGAATCTATTTTAAAGCTGGAGTCCTTGTCGGGCTTTTGGTTAAAATCAAGAATCTGAGCGCAACTTAAAACACAACCATTTCGTTGCTTCGATCTCCCGATGAAACCTTCTCGTATTTTTGGGTCTCTGGTTTTGCTTTTGAGCGCAGCTGGCCTGTGGGTCTGGCTGCACTCGGGCCAGAGGAATTCGCTGGCTCTTGAACAGGCCTCAACGGTCCAGTCGAAAAAGGCTGAAGCGATCCCCAAATCAGCTGTCAAACATCGACGAGACCTGAGCCATCTGCCGGTGCCTATTGCGGAGTTTGATCGCTGGTCTCAGCGCTATTTGGTGGCAAGCGCGAGTGATCAGGACGCCTTGCGAAGGGAAGGGTTGGAGCTGGCTGAGGTGCATCGCGCGACGATGAAAGGTTTGATCCAAACAAACCCACGGCTGGCTATCGAGAGCGCAGTTCCCATGGTCGTCAGACAGGAACTCCCACCTGAGATCGTTGCCCGTCTCGAGGAGCGTGTGCATGACATCGCCGATATCGAAGTCCTGGCTGTTTCTGAAGATAGCGCGCCGACGGAGAGTCGAGTGCGTCGATTTACCCGCGTCGGTGACAAGGAGTATCGGACGTATGTTTATGGCCGGCGTGAAGAGCAAAACTCGCTCAGTCAAGTGGCCGTGAATGGCGTGGCGGTGGACCAAGTTTTAGCTCTCAGTGAAAGTCCTTTGCGGGCGTTGGAGATTGGTGAAGTGCCGCCTCCTGGGAGCGAACGTGTGGAGCAGTGTCCGGTGTCCGGGAAAACTACCCCTGTCGAAGAACCGACGGCTCCCGTGGAAGAAGACACGGCGGCGGTGGAGGTTGGACGACAAATTGTCTATCTTTGTGAAGGCGGACACATCCGTCTCTATGAGGAAGAATTGATCGCAGGAGAGGGCGGCACTGGGGGCACCACGGGCATCACTTCAGCGGCTGCGACCAGCTTTAGCAATGGCCCACGGACCTTGCTCTACATGCGTCTGGCTTACCCAGATGACCTGCTCGAACCACAGACAGAAGCCGCAGCATGGGAAGCCGTGCGGGGCCTGAACAGTTACTTCCAAGAGGTCAGTTACGGAAAGATCTATTACCTCGCCGCGGTGCCACCTCTGATCGTGCTGCCGAAGACCAAGGCTTGGTATGTTCAGGATTACCTGAATACAGATAGCAACAGTCCGATCATGAACGATGCCAAGGAGGCGGCGCGGCGGATGGGCTACAATCCAGACAACTTCCAGCACTACACGGTCATCTATTCGAGTGGTCCAGGTAGCTTTGGCGGATTGGGCAGTGTCGGGGGTTCCAATGTCTGGCTGAAAACCACAAGCCTGGGAACCTTTGTTCATGAGATCGGCCACAATGTCGGCCTCTGGCATGGCAACTCCTGGAACACAAACAACCGCGACGTCATCGGCGGCGGTGGCAATGGTGAATATGGCAACAGTTATGATGTGCTTGGCTCGAGTGGCTCAGTGACGGGCAACAAAGGTCATTTCATGTCGCCGCACAAAAACCAGACGAACTGGTTGTCGAACTCCTACGTCAGCACCGCGTCCACCAGTGGCTTGTATCGCATCTTTCCCATGGACCAGACGGTCCTCGATCCGGCGCGGCGTTATGCGCTGAAGGTCCCCAAAGATGCGGACCGAGATTACTGGGTGGAGTTTCGCCAGAAATACAATGCGGATTATCGTTGGTTCCGTGATGGCGTGGTGTTGAACTGGAGTGCCTGGGGACAGAACCTCGACACAAGCTTGGTGGGTAGCAATCGTGGCGGGCAATTTCTAGACACCACACCTGGCTCGGCAGATGGCAAAAATGATGGTCCGGTGGTCATCGGGCGCACTTTTTCAGATCGTGAATCGGGGGTCCATATTACGCCTGTGGCCAAAGGTGGAACGACCCCTGAGAGCATGGATGTCATGGTGCAGGTGGGGGATTTCCCTGCGAATACAGCGCCCGTGATCCATTCACTCACAGCCGATACGTTGACGCCTGCATTGAATGGCTCCGTCAACTTCACCGTGGATGCGACCGATGCAGATGGGGATGCGCTCGCTTACTTCTGGGACTTTGGCGACGCCACTTATGGCACGAACAGCGCGACGACGACCAAACAATTCACCACCACTCGGCATCATGCGGTGCGTTGCATTGTCAGTGACATGAAAGGCGGTGAAGTTTCCAAACTCATGCTCATCACTGTTGGCAGTCCGACCACGCTGAGAGTTTCAGGCCGTGTGGTGGATGGTAGTGGCAATCCTCTGGCCGAAGTGCGGATTCAAAATGGCAGCACGGGCACGGGTTTCCGCGGAGGCTGGACGGATTCAAATGGTGACTATGTGGTGACAAATCTCGCAGCTGGAAATGTGACTCTGACTCCAGTCATGGGTGGGTTTAGCTTCTCTCCCGCCAGTTCAGCAATCGCTCTGAGTTCCAACGTGTCAGCGGTGAACTTCACCGCTGCGGAGACCGTGCGTTTGAGTGTTGAAGCCATTGATGCAACGGCGGATGAAACAGGTTCCAATGGAGGGAGTTTTCGTCTGACTCGCACAGGAAGCACCAGTGC
>JAIXVB010000629.1 GCA_027483245.1 Verrucomicrobiaceae bacterium
AAAAGCTGCCGTGCCCCCAGCGGACTCACCCGCAGACTGATCAGCGGCCGCTCCCCCTGCCAGACCAGCACCCGATCCCGCGCATCTCGCGGCATCACCATGCCCTCTCGCACCAGCAGGGACTGCCAGTTCAGCCCATCCGTCAGAGCATGCGCCTCCGCCACGATCGTGCCGGTCAGATACGGCGGATTCTCCGCGCGATTCGGGGTGGAGAAAAGACAGGCATGCTGATCATCCGCCAGGGCCGTGCTCGGTGGCCAGATCAGCACCCGCACATCGGCCTGCGCCGCCACCTCCGTCACCGTCGTGCCCGCATAGCGCTGAAACAGCTCTCTCAGCTCCACCGCCGCCGCAGCCGTCGGTTTTGGCAGATGCAGCGCGAGGGGTTTCATCTGCGGACGCAGCAGAGGCAGTCGATCATCCAGCGTCAGCGCATCCGGCGTCAGCTCCAGCATCAGCTTCTCCTCCGCCGCCTGCAAAAACGGCCCCGATAGCGTGCGCGACTCCTGCGGCTCCAGCGTGATCTTTGTCCAGGCAGAGGCCTGCGGCCCATTCACCACCCGCCACTCCCGCTCCTGTGCCGCCGCACTGTGATTGCGCACCAGAGCCCGCCAAAAAACCTGCCCCTCCTTCACCTCCACCGTCACCCCGCTCCAGCCCACATTCGCCAGCGGCTGTCCCACGGCGAGCACCGCCGCCTGAAAGGGCAGCGGCTGGGCTGGCAAATGGTCCGTGATCATCAGCACTGTCCCCTTTTCACCCACCAGACTGCGCGCACTGCGCAGCGCAGAACTCACCTCATGGGTGCCCAGGCGCGGCTGCCACTGCGCCAGCGCAGCCCGCAGCTCCACCGCCGATCCGCCGTGATACAGCGCCGCCGTCTCCGCTGCCGTGGTCATCAACGTCAGCTCCGCCCGTGAAGTCAGCCCTACCAGCTCTGACAATGCTTTTTCAACTCCCTTCACCGCCTCCGGCTGAAAGGCCGACATCGAAGCCGAGTCATCCAGCACCAGCGCCACGCGCAGCACCTGGTCCGCACTCTGCCAGCGCGGCCCTGCCAGCAGCCAGGTCAGCACCAGCACCATCAGCAGTTGCAGCCACAGAGGCAGACTGTGGCGCAGACGCTCGATGCGATTCCCCTGCTCCGACTCCCGCCGCATCTGCTGCAGCAGGAACAGCGTCGTGATCACCTCCCGCCGACTCCGTCTCTGGAGAAAATGGATCGCCAACACCACCGGGAGACCCAGCAGCGCCCAGAGAGCAACAGGTGAAGAAAAAGTCAGCACGTCAGAACGCCCCCAGTCTCCACACGACCTCCGCCCAAGTCCATAAAAGCCTTCAGATGACATGAAATCCTTGCGCTACCCCCTTCGTTAGGCTTTGGACAAGATCGGCTCATCATGGGTGACTTTTTCATACAGCACTGGCGCGATGGCGTGGAGATCCTCATCCTCGCGGTGCTGGCCTATGGGGGCTATCAGTTCTTCCGCGCCACCCGCGGCGCCCGCATACTCACCGGCCTGCTCATGCTCCTGCTCGGGCTCGCCCTGGTCTCCCAGTTGCTCGAGCTTGAGGTCATCAACTGGCTGCTCCAGCGAATCTCCGTCTTCCTCGCCATCGCCCTCGTCGTGCTCTTTCAGCCAGAGCTGCGACGCGTGCTCGCCGAACTGGGCAGCCACAACATCTTCTCGCTGAATCGACCCGATCCCGAGTCGCTCGATGTCTTGCTCGAGTCCATGCAACAGCTCTCCGCCCGCCGCTGCGGTGCCCTCTTCGCCCTGAAACGTGGCATCGATCTCAAGCTCTTTGCGGAAACCGGCGTCTCGGTCGATGCCAAGCTCTCCCCGGAACTCATCACCACCATTTTCCACCCCAAGACCGCCCTGCACGACGGCGGCGCCATCATTGATCAAGGCCGCATCACCTCCGCCGGCTGCGTCTTCCCCGTCAGTCAAAAAGAAATCCGCGACCGCGCCATCGGCCTGCGTCACCGTGCCGCCATGGGCGTCACCGAAGAGACCGACGCCATCGCCCTCATCGTCAGTGAAGAAAGCGGTGCCCTCTCCCTCGCCTACCGAGGGAAACTGGAACACGACCTCGAGCCCGAAGAACTGCGCAACCGGCTCAACGAGCTCCTGACCTTCGGCACCCCACGACTCGAACCCCTAGAGGAGGAAAGCACCCGTGAGCTGGGACCAATTTAAACACTTCTTCACCCGCAACTGGCGTGAGAAACTGCTGGCCCTCCTGCTGGCCTTTCTTTTCTGGTTCATGATCAAAGCCCAGATCCGCAGCGGCAGCCGCAACTACCCGCCCCTGCCCCCGCTGCGTGCCGTGTAGCTGCCCAGAGGAGGTTGGAGAAGGGTAAAAAGCCATCCACACAGGGATTTGGCGAACACCCAGAATGGGTTTCTTGCCCGGTAGGGCATCGCAATCGCTCGGTCGGACATCGTAATGAGACGGTCGGACATCGTAATGAGATGGTCGGACGTCGTAATGAGACGGTCGGACACCGTAATGAGACAGTCGGACGTCGTAATGAGACGATCGGACATCGTAATGAGACAGTCGGAGATCGTAATGAGACAGTCGGACATCGTAATGAGACGGTCGGACATCGTAATGAGACGGTCGGGCATCGCAATGAGACGGTCGGGCATCGCAATGAGACGGTCGGACATCGCAATGAGACGGTCGGACGTCGCAATGAGACGGTCGGACGTCGCAATGAGACGGTCGGACGAAGCAATGGCGCGGTCGGACGAAACAATGGCGTGGTCGGACGGGCTCACCTATCGCCCCGATCCCGCTCAGGGCGGATAATTAGGCGGAGGGGAGCTTTCCAGAAGTCCCACGAAACCCACTCGACCACCTTCGACCCACACATCCAAACACCAAGCCTCATTGAAAAAGAGTGAGTCGTGAGTGCCCAAGCTGTAAAACAAACGTTCCTTGAAATAGCGCCTTCCTGGCAGCTCTTTTGCCTCTGCAATTCTTGAGTCAGGAGCCCCCAAAAGCTTCAACAATTCATCCTTTGTCGGTTGTTCTTGAGTCAGCTTGTTTTTCAAATCGGCACGCATTCGATAAGGAATGGTCATGTTTCCTTCATCCCTGGCCGCCAACCAACGTCGAGAATCAAATGGCAGCGGTCGATTCTTCAAAAAGTTTAACGACAAGCAAACACCCAACACGAGTACAAGAGAGATAACCAAGACCGTGGTTAGTGAAAAGTGACGCATGGTATCAAGGTGCATTTATCATCTCATGTATTACCGAAAAAACACGTGATGGGTCCGATTGTGTCATCAGAGGAAAGCAATGCATTCCAATATGAGTGACGGAGCGCGTTCGGTTCTTCATCACCCAAAATATTACCAAAACCAGCAGACCAAGTATCCCCGCGATGCTGATCCCAGGAGGGGCTGGCAGAGGCAGCGCGGATCGACCGGCGGTATGTGCAGCGGATCGAGGGGGGCACGGCCAATCCTGGGGTGGAGGTGCTAGCGCGGGTGCGAGAAGCCTTAAAATGTAGCTGGGAGGCTCTGCTGGGGTGAGTCTGAGATGTCGCAAATGGGCGGCGTTCTTTGACACCTGCGTTCTCCTGCGGTAGAGCGCGCGCTCTATGTCTGAAAAGCGCCAATTCTTCGGCACCGACGGCGTCCGCGCGGTGGCCAATCGTCATCCCATGTCTCCTGAGTTCGTCCTGCGCCTGGGACAG
>JAIXVB010000066.1 GCA_027483245.1 Verrucomicrobiaceae bacterium
GAGCTCTCTTGGCGGGAGATTCGAGGACGAGTAAGAGAAGGAGAAGGATTGTTGGTTTCAGGGACAGCTGACCTCTGCACCCACAAAAAAGCGCGGGTCTTTCGACCCGCGCTTGGAGTGTTCGAACGCGTTGAACGCGCCAGAAGGTTATGCGTAGCTGGCTTGTTGGCCTTTGATGTCGCGCTTCTTGATCCAAGGCATCAGGCTGCGGAGGCGAGCACCGGTTTTTTCGATCGGGTGCTTCTCACCCTCTTTGAGCAGCTTGTTGAAGGTTTTGTAACCGGTTTCGGTTTCTTTGATCCATTCCTTGGCAAACTTGCCGGTCTGGATGTCTTTCAGCGCGGCTTTCATGCGCTTCTTGACACCTGCGTCGATGATCTTCGGACCGACTTTGACGTCGCCCCACTTGGCGGTTTCCGAGATGGAGAAACGCATGCCTGCAATGCCGGACTCATTCATGAGATCGACGATGAGCTTCAACTCATGCAGACACTCGAAGTAAGCCATTTCAGGGGCGTAGCCCGCTTCGACGAGAACTTCGAAACCTGCTTGCACGAGTGCGCTGGCACCGCCGCAAAGAACGGTCTGCTCACCGAAGAGATCGGTTTCGGTTTCTTCCTTGAAAGTGGTCTCGAGGACGCCGCCGCGTGTGCCGCCGACGCCGTGTGCCCAAGCGAGGGCGATCTTCTTGGCGTTCTTGTCAGCATCTTGATAGATGGCGATGAGAGCTGGCACGCCTTTGCCTTCGGTGTATTGGCGGCGGACGATGTGACCTGGGCCTTTCGGGGCCACCATGATCACGTTCACGTCTTTCGGTGGCACCACAGTCTTGTAGTGAATGGCGAAGCCGTGGGAGAAAAGGAGAGTTTTGCCCTTGGTCAGGTTCGGGGCGATGTCAGCCTTGTAAACGCCACCGATTTTGGTGTCAGGCACTGCCACGAAGATGACGTCAGCCAGCTTCACCGCTTCTGCAGTGTCATAGACTTTGAAGCCTTTTTCTTTGGCAACTTCACGGCTTTTGCTTTTGGCATACAGACCGATGATGACATTAACGCCGCTTTCTTTGAGGTTCAGAGCGTGCGCATGGCCCTGCGAGCCAAAGCCAATCACGGCGCAGGTTTTGCCTTTCAGCGGCGCCAGGCTGGCGTCCTTTTCAGTGTAGATTTTAGCGGGCATTAGTTATAGGTCTGGTTAGAGGGCGCGCAGAGTGGTGCAACTGCGGGGAGTGGTCAAGAGGGAGTTGCCTAACGGTTAGGCCGGAAAGCAAGCTGGCGCGGGTCGTTTTCTTTGGTTGACCATGTGACGCATCTCTCCGAGTCTCGCGCCCTTATCCAAAAATGAAAGTCACCCTTCGCCTCGCCTGCGCCGCTCTTGCGGTTGCCTCTACCCTTTCTGCTCAAGAAACTGCCAAGCCTGCTGAAAAAGCCGCTGGCGCTGCTGCCGCACCTGCGGCACCGGCTCCGATGGACAAAGTGAGCTACTTTATCGGTTCCCAAATCGGCGGTAACATCGCCAACAACTTCAAACAACAGGGCGTGGAAATCGACCTGGACAGCTTCCTCGGAGCAGTGCGCGACCAATTCGAAGGCAAACCTTCGAAGTACAAACCCGAAGAACTGACCGCAGCGATGGAAGCCTTTGAAAAGGTGATGCAGGGCAAGCAAGCTGAAATGCAGAAGGCTCAAGCCGCGAAAGCTGGCGAAGTCAAAGCATCAGCCGCCAAGTTCTTGGCTGAAAATGGCAAGCGCGAAGGCGTGACCACCACGGCGAGCGGCCTGCAATATGAAGTGCTGAAAAAGGGTGAAGGTGCCAAGCCAGTGCCGACTGACAAAGTGAACGTTCACTACCACGGCACGCTCCTGAGCGGCAAAGTGTTCGACAGCAGTGTCGATCGCGGTGAGCCGATCACCTTTGGAGTGCAGGAAGTCATCAAGGGCTGGACCGAAGGTCTTCAGCTCATGTCCGTGGGTTCCAAATATAAGTTCTTCATCCCTGCTGACCTCGCTTACGGCGACAACGGCGCTGGCGCTGACATTGGCCCAGGCGAGACTCTGGTGTTCGAAGTCGAGCTGCTGAAAATCGAGAAATAATCCAAGCGGATCGAATCGCTTTCAATCAGAACGGCTGCCAGAAATCTGGCAGCCGTTTTTCGTAATGGGTGATGTCCGGGACTTGGAAAGGGGATCTGCCGGAGACTGGCCTTATTGGGCCGGGGTCATGAATTTGAGCACGTTGCCCAACTTCGTGCGCATGTCTTTGCGCTCGACAATCATGTCCACCAGACCGTGCTGCTTCATGAACTCGGCCGTTTGGAAACCAGGTGGCAGATCCGCATGGGTGGTCTCTTTGACCACGCGAGGGCCAGCAAATCCGATCATGCACTTCGGCTCCGCGATGATGAGATCACCGAGGGTGGCAAAGCTGGCGGTGACTCCACCGGTTGTCGGGTGAGTGAGAACGGAGATATAGGGAAGACGAGCCTCTGCATGGCGAGCGAGGGCGCCGCTGGTCTTGGCCATCTGCATGAGGCTGAGAATGCCCTCATGCATGCGGGCTCCACCCGAGGCGGAGAAAACGATGACGGGCTTTCGCTCTGCGGTGGCGGCTTCGATGGCGCGGGTGATTTTTTCACCTACCACGCTGCCCATGGAGGCACCGAGGAAACGGAAATCCATGATGGCAAGCAGCACGGGGATGGTTTCGATCTGAGCGCGACCTGTGACGACGGCTTCTTTGAGACCCGTCTTCTTTTGGTAGGCTTTCACCTTGTCCACGTAGCCTTTGAAGCCCAGGGCATCCACTGAATCGAGCCCGAGGTCCATTTCTTCGAAGCTGCCTTCATCGACAAGGCTGGCGATGCGTTCACCGCTGCTGATCGTGAAGTGGTAACCGCAGTTGGTGCAGACGCGCAGGTTTCTGGCGAGGGTCTGCTCAAACAAACTTTCTCCACAGGAGGGACACTTGGTCCACAGCCCTTCAGGCATGTCCTGTTTCTTCTCACCGAGGTCATCAACGGAGCGCTTTTTGAAAAATCCCATGTTGGTAATGTGGCTGTCTTCGTCTTTGCAAGCAGGCCGACTGCCGTCTCCTCGGATGACAAACCGCAAGAGTGTCTGCGGAACCCTCCGCAACCATGGCAGGTGACCCGGCGAGCGCCGGACGTGAGGGGGATACTAACCACGCGCAGCGGTGATGACCACCACTTTTTCTGCTTCTGCGTTCAGCTTCAAGACTTTCGCACACTCATGCGCGGTCGCCCCCGTCGTCAGAACGTCGTCCACGAGCAAGATGCAGCGCCCTTTCAGCATCGGCAATCGCCTTCCTGGGAACGAATGTCGAAGCGCAAAAGCACCGCGCAGATTGGCCAGGCGCTTGTGCCGATTCAGCCGCGCCTGGGTGTGGGTCCACTGCCGACGCCGCAGCACCTGAGCGGCCGGAATCCCCGTCAGGGAAGACAATTGGCGACAAAGTTCCCAGCTTTGATTGAATCCACGCCACAGAGCCCGCATCGGGTGCAGGGGCACAGGGACGAGGAGCCAGGTGCTCAAATCTGCCGCCTTCAGCCGTGGGTCATCCAGGGACTCCCGCAGCAGATCACTGAGGGCACCGCGTAGCGACAAATCACGATTGTATTTGAAGGCGTGGATCATTTCCCGCACCGGCCCTTCGGCCCTGAAACGTGAGACGGCAAAATCGAAAGCAATCCGCCGCCCCTGACAATTCCAGCAGCGAAAGGCCTCCGTCATCGGCCCATCAAAGGGCTCGCCACAAACATTGCAGTAGGGTGCCTCGACCCTGGTGAGGTTCTCACGACAGGGGCTGCAGAGCCAAGCATCAACACCAGAACGCGGCGTTTCTGGGGCTAAAAAGACCTCGCATCCCCGGCAGATGCGTGGGTAAAGGCCATCCAGCGCTCCATCAACCATTCGCCGCAAATAAGTCCGATTGGTAGCGGACGAAGGATGGATTTCGGACATGGGGCCTTTGAGTGGACACTGCACTTAGCGAGCGACCGTGCCTTTTCACAAGCATCATTTCGCAGACCCACACTTGCCTTTCAGGGCAGGCGTGGCGTTACTCGCGGTCATGGATCGCCGGATTTTACTCCTCTTAATCAGTCTCCTCGCCGCTCTCCCAGGTCATGCCGTTGAGCTCATCGGGGCCCCCAAGATTGAGGTCGAAACGACTCGCGCGACCCTTCGCTGGAACACCGATCTGGCCAGCGGCACACGACTGCAATACGGCAAACAGGCGCATCAACTCGATCAAAAAGTGGAAGGACCGGTGACCGAGGCGCATGAGGTGGTGCTGAAGGATCTGGCACCAGACACGCTGTATTATTACACGTTAGGCAGTGCCCGCCAAAAACTCAGCACCGGCAGTTTCAAAACGACCCGCGCTGGAGATTCACCGCCCCCTAGCCCAGCGACCGTCGAAGCCAAGAAGTCGATTTTAGGCCGTGTGATCGATCTCATCATCCCCAGCGAAAAAGCCGGGGTAAAAGAGAAAGCAGTGCCAGAAGTCAAAGTCGCCCCCGCCCAGTCACGCGCGCCTCCAGCTCGTCAGACTTGGGGTCGATGGGAGACCTTGCAGGATCATTATGACCGCCATGGGGCTGATTTCGCGAGTCGTTCACCCGAGGATTATGCCGCGCAGGCCTGGCACTTTCTCCAGCGTGCGAAGGCGGGTGAACTGCCGATGAAATGGGATGACAGCGACCAGAGTCTGCGTGTTTACGATCCCAAAACACTCGCCTTTGCGGCCTACAATCGCGATGGCACGGCGAAAACCTTTTTCCGCCCGAACAATCCCTCCTACTGGCAACGCCAGCCGGGTCGTGCGATCCGATCCACCGAACTGCGCTTCTAATTCACGCCATGAAAGCCCCCACTCACACCTGTCCCGTCTGCGGATTTCTCAAACTCCACGAAGAACCGCGCACCGCGCTTGGCAGCCCCAGCTATGAGATCTGCCCCGCCTGCGGCTACCAATTCGGCGTGAGTGATGACGACGATGAAATCAGCTACGAAGAATGGCGGGAAGACTGGGTGGCACGAGGCATGGAATGGACGAGCAAGGGCATCGCCAAACCGCGCGGTTGGAATCCCAAAAAGCTGCTGCCCTAATTTCATCCCAGGCCCACCGCATCACGCACACGCCGCAGCGTTTGGCGAGCTACAGCGCGGGCCTTCTCAGCGCCTTCAGCGAGGACATGATCGACATAACTCGGGTTCGCCACGATCTCGGCACGGCGCTCACGATAAGGGGCAAAGTGCTCCGTCATGGCCTGAAGCAGGCGCTTTTTAAACTCGCCATACCCAATGCCACCGCGCTGAAAATCGGCGATCATCGAGTCGTAATCCGCCGGTGTGGCGACGAGCTGATACAAGGCCAAAATGCTGCTGCCCTCGGTGGGTTTGGGGGACTCGACCGGGGTGGAGTCCGTGGGGATGCCCATGATTTTTTTCTTCAGTTTCGCAGGCTCTTCGAAAAGCTCGATCGTGTTGCCATAGCTTTTGCTCATTTTCTGGCCATCCAGGCCTGGCACTACCGCGGTTTCTTCGCGAATGCGCGGCGTGGGGATTTTCAGCAGCCCTTCTCCAAAGGCCTCGTTCATTTTGACAGCGATGTCGCGGGTCACCTCGACGTGCTGTTTTTGATCCCGCCCGACCGGCACGAGATCACTGTCATAAATGAGGATGTCTGCTGCCATCAGTACGGGATAGGCGAAGAGGCCGTGGGAAGCCGCGATGCCACGGGCAGTTTTGTCTTTGTAACTGTGGCAGCGCTCCAGCAGGCCCATGGGCGTGACGGTACTGAGAATCCAGGCCAGCTCGGTGTGCTCAGGCACGTCACTTTGGCGGAAAAACACACACTTTGCGGGATCGAGGCCGCAGGCGAGGAAATCGATGGCGAGATCCCGCACATGACTGCGCAGTAGTTTGCCATCGTGAATGGAGGTCAGGGAGTGATAATCGGCGATGAAGTAGAAAGCTTCGCCCTCATGCTGGAGCTTCAGCGCCGCCTCCATCATGCCAAAATAATTGCCGATGTGGAGTCGCCCGCTGGGTTGGAGGCCGGAAAGGATGCGCATAGTCCGCCAGACATGGCGAGCGATGGGCGACGATTCAAGGGCGAAGCGGTCCGTGTTTTGCTCTTCTTGACGCTCCGGCCCCTCTCGGCTACTACTCCGCGCCCTCCAAAGTCATGCTCGAGAATTACCTCCCCGTCCTCCTACAGATCGTCATCGCTGGTGGTTTCGCTGGTGCCACCCTGCTTGCTTCCGTGCTTTTCGGCAAAGCGACCAAGCGCAACTCGATGAAGGACAGCTCCTATGAGTGCGGGATGCTGCCCCTGACCGCCGGCCAGCCGCGCTTCAGCGTGAAATTTTACATCGTGGCGATGCTGTTCGTGCTGTTCGACATCGAGGTCGTCTTCCTTTACCCCGGCGCCATCATTTATAAAGACTACCTCGTCGCCTATGGTGCGGGCATCGCCTGGGCTGCTCTCGGATTCATCAGCATTCTTGGCGTGGCCTTCCTCTACGCTTGGCGCAAAGGCGTGCTGGACTGGAAGAACTGATCCCAGTCCACCTCATGATCGCCTACCTCAGTCTCTACAAACTTAAGCCCGAGGTCACCGAGGAGAAACTGGAGGAAATCATGTCCCGCACCCGCGTGCAGCTGCTGCGCGTGCCGGAAGTGCTGACCGTGAAAACGGGCAAACGAGTCAATCCCAACGATCCCTTCCCCTGGTTCGTTTATCTGGAAGTCGAAAGCATGGATAAACTGGCGATCTGC